>JBPCLS010000150.1:0-23387 GCA_051003055.1 Casimicrobiaceae bacterium | reverse complement strand
CCGAGGAGCTTGACGCGCTGGCTGCGGCGGGAGTTTGCTGCGAAATGGTTCCCGGCGTCACGGCGGCGCTCGCGGCTGCGGCCGAATCCAAAATGCCATTGACGCACCGCGGCGTGGCGCGCTCGGTGGCGTTTGCGACGTTGCGCCAGCGCCGCGGTGTGCGCTCGGCCGCGCCCACCCTTCCCCGCGCCGACACGCTGATGCTGTACATGGCGCGCGGCGATATTGAAGGCACGCGGCAGGCGTTGCTTGCCGCGGGCTATGCGGCCGACACTCCGGTCGTCCGTGCGGCCAACATCGCGATGCCTGGCGCCACGTTGCAGCGTGCCACGATTGCGACACTCACCGCGCTTCCCGAGTCCGATCCCGCCGCGCCGGTGCTGTTGGGTGGCGGCGCAACGTTTGGCGACGTTTTGAGTAGCGAAGAGGAGCGAGCGCCAAGCGTCACACCCATGCGAGCCTGCGCACGTTAACATCGGGCAGGCCGCAAGCCTGCCACCTACGGCACCGCGGCGATCAAGCGCCCGCGGATGTCGCATCCTCTTTTCTCCCTGCCGCAGCTCACCCAGCGCGCGTGGATCGCAGAGCGGCTGGCGGGCACGGCGCCGGCCACTGCGCGTGGCTTGAGCGACGGCTTCCGTCTGCCCGGACGCAGCGGCGACCCTCGTCCGGCCGCGGTACTCGTGCCGTTGGTCAATCGCCCGGAGGGGCTGCAGGTACTATTGACGCAACGGAGCGCGAGCCTGCCCGACCATCCCGGGCAAATCAGTTTCCCGGGCGGACGCGTCGAGCCCGACGATGCGACAATTGCCGCAGCGGCGTTGCGCGAGGCGCGCGAGGAGATCGGATTACCAGCGGAGCGCGTGACGGTTCTCGGGGAGCTTTCCTCGTACGAAACAGTGTCCGGGTACCGAGTGACGCCAATCGTAGGTTGGGTCGAACCGCCATTCGTCGTGACGGCCGATCCCGTCGAGGTCGCCGATGTGTTCGAGGTTCCGCTGTCCTTTCTGCTCGATCAAGCCAATCAGGAGCGGCACTTCCGGATGCTGGGCGAAACGCGGCGCGACTATTGGGCGATACCGTTCGGCGACCGCTATATCTGGGGCGCAACCGCCGCGATGTTGTTGATCCTCGACCGCACGTTGCGCGACGCGCCATGAGCATCGTCGCGATCCCGCGCACACGGCACTTGGCCGGACTCTCTGCGCACGGCTTTCATCGCATCGCCTACCGCGAGTGGGGTGACGCCGATAATCCTCGAGTCACCATTTGCGTGCACGGTCTGGCGCGCAACGGTCGCGATTTCGACGCGCTCGCGCAAGCGCTGATGCCGACGCATCGGGTCCTTGCCGTCGACATGCCGGGGCGCGGCGAAAGCGAATGGCTACTCGACGCCGGCGACTACGCGTTTCCGACCTATCTCACGACGTTGACGGCGCTCATTGCGCGCAGCGGCGCGCAGCAGGTGGACTTCGTGGGTACGTCGATGGGTGGTCTGTTGGGAATTGTGCTCGCCGCCCAACCCGGTTCGCCTGTCTCACGGCTCATCGTCAACGATGTCGGACCCACGATCGACCCGGCAGGCTTGCAGCGCATCGGCAGCTATGTCGGGCTGAATCCCGTGTTTGAAACGTACGGGGAAATCGAGACGTATGTGCGCACCATTTCAGCACCGTTTGGGGCGCTCACCGATGCGCAGTGGACGCATCTGACCCGCTCCAACGTTCGCCAGCGTGCCGACGGGCGGTGGGTGCTTGCGTACGACCCCAAGATTGCCGTGCCGTTGGGGCGAGCCAGTTCACCAACCGATCTGTGGCCGCTGTGGGATGCGATTCAGTGCCCGACCTTGGTGTTGCGCGGCGCGCAATCGGACCTTTTCTCGCATGCCACGGCGCAGGCAATGGCCGCGCGGGGACCGCGACCTCGCGTCGTCGAGTTCGCGGGTGTCGGGCACGCGCCGATGTTGCAGAGCCACGAACAGATCCAACCCGTCGTCGAATTTCTGACCGGCAAAGAATGACTCCCGCAGCGGCCGCTGGAACGCGGCTAAAAGAACCTAAGCTTCGGGTTTCCGCTTTCGCCTACAATCCAACTCGACTGCCCCCGCTTCACCTCACATCGCAATGCGCGATGCGTATGCGCGCAGTGATGGATCGCTGTTTCCTGGTTCCCCTTTACTCTAGGCCTTGATGTCGCTCACCCTTTCGCTGCCCCCGGTGCAAGCCAGCCCCGCCAACCCGCCGGAAATAAGGTTGGCCAAGGTGATCGCCTGGCTCGCCGAAGTTTCACGGCGGAACCCGGCGGATGCGGCCCGCCTCGTCGGCGATGCCCTCGCCGCGACCAATCGAGTCGCCATGAGCAGCGGCAAGCGCCTCGAGCTGGCGGAGACCTACTGGAATGCGGCCTCCGCGCTATGGCCGCAGCTCGAGCGGCAATTCATGCGGGCAGCGCATCCATTGACGGGCGCTGCGCTCGAGGCGGCCAAGGCGAGTCTGACCTTGGGGAGCGAGCTCGCGACCGCATACAAACATCTGTTGTCGAACGAAGCCGCGAAACGTCTATCGCTCGGCGGCCCGCGCCATTTAGTCGTGCTCATCCATCGCTGCCTGCACTGCACGGCGCGCATCTTCGTCAACAGCTACCTCTCGTACGCACCGGTGCCGGCGCGAACGTGGCACGACGCGCATCTGATTTACGCGTTCGCGCGTGAGCGCGAGCTTCACTTGACGCCAGTGGCGCCGGACCAGCCGGAGGCCACCCCCGAGCGGACTACGATCCAGGCGCTGCTGCTCGCGCTCGCGAATCCGTACGGGTTTCTTCCTGGTCAACTGCCGGTCGTATTGCGCTACGTGCAGCAACACGCGCACTGGGCCAAATTGACCGACGTGTCTCCGGTGCATCGGATGGCCAAGGCCGTGGCGATTGTGCCCGTCGGTCACGACTTTCCTCCGTTTTCCGCGAACAAGGGCGGGTCCATCGAAGGTAACAAGCTCTTTTTGCTGACGTTCGATCTGGCGTTCCAGATTCAAGAACAATTGCAGACGCTGGAGGCCGGCGGTGAGTCGCCGCCGCAGATTGGACGAGAGCCATTGGCCCGGCTGCAGCACATTGCGCTCTTGAAGCGGCTGTTACGGCAATGGGCGATTCCGCCGGCGCGGCAATTCAACCGGCTGCCGTCGCGAGCGCGCGTCGTGATGTGCGCCGGGCTCTCCGGCGTGTGGCAATACAGCCGCGGCGCCCATGCCGGCGTGGCCAAGTCCGCGGGGTTGCCGCCGATGGCAACGTGCCAGGTGATGAACCACACGCCGGCCGGCTACGCGTTGCGGCAAACCGACCCCGCCCCCGCAAGCTTGCGCATCGGCGAATTGATCGCGTTGCGCATCGAAGGTCGCGGCGGGGTACAGGTCGCGATGGTGCGCTGGTTCCGCAATACGCTCAAAGGGAGCGGACTCGAATTCGGCTGTGAGTTGTTGTCGGAAGGCCCCGAAGCCGCCGCTGCGGTAGCGGAAGACGCGTCGGTCGCATCGCTCTTGCCTGTCGTCGTGTTACCGGAAGATCCCGGGACAAGAGCGGACGTCGCGCCCCCGCAGATTCTGGTGCCGGCGGGTACGTTTGCATTGGAGCAGGCCATCAGCCTGAAGCGCGGCCGCGACACCAGTTTCGCCGTGCTGACCAAATTGGTCGAGCAGGGTCCGGGGTTCGAGCTCTACGAATTCGTCGCCGTGCGTTAGTGCGACTTTCGCAAGTTATCTCCGGGACAGACACTTGGCGAACTGCGCGACGTGGGCGTAGCAGCGGCGAGACGGTGGACGTTCAGCGGATCGATCGCGCTGACCTTGCTCGAACTCCTGTGGGAACTCGTTCTCGCGCCGCTACCGGGCGGCCGCTGGCTCGCACTCAAAGCGCTGCCGCTCGCGTTCATCCTGCCGGGCTTGGCTCGCGGCACGCGCAAGGCACGGCAATGGGTTGCCTTGCTCACGCCGTGGTACTTCGCCGAAGCGCTAGTGCGCGCGCTGACCGAGTCCGGCCGTTACGCCTTGGTTGCGGGAATGGCAGCAACCGTTGCGGTGCTGACCTTCGCCGCGGTGCTGCAGAGCTTTCGCGCGGAACAGCGCGCGGCGCGATTCTCCGACTAAATTAGTGGCGTGTACCGGTCGCGGCTAGCGCGCCGGACCGATTTCCGGCGCCTTGGCCGTTGCGGTGCCGGCCAAGCCTCGGGGCATCGGAAACGTGACGTGCTCGGTCACGCCGACCAACTCCGTGACGCCCAACGCGCCGAGTTCCTTCAGCCGCGCGATCACCTGACGTACGAGGATCTCAGGTGCCGAAGCGCCCGCCGTCAGCCCGACGCGGCGCTTGCCGGCGATCCATTCCGGCAGCAGCTCCTCCGCGCGATCGATCATGTAAGCCGGTACGCCGCGGTGCGCCGCGACTTCGCGCAGGCGGTTGGAGTTGGAGCTATTAGGACTGCCGACGACAATCACTAGGTCCACTTCCGGGATCAACGCTTTAACGGCGTCCTGCCGATTCTGCGTCGCGTAGCAGATATCGTCGCGTTTCGGCCCGACAATCGCCGGGAAACGGGATTTCAGCACGGCGACAATCGCCGCTGCATCGTCGACCGAAAGTGTTGTCTGCGTGACGTAAGCAAGATGCTCGGGCCTCTGCACGTCGAGTCCCATGACATCCTGCGTGGATTCGACGAGAAAGATGCCTTCGGCGGCCTGCCCCATCGTTCCTTCGACTTCCGGATGGCCGGCGTGGCCGATCATCACGATTTCTCGTCCTTGCTCGCGCATCTTCGCGACTTCTGCGTGAACTTTCGTCACCAGCGGACACGTCGCATCGAATACGTTCAAGCCGCGAGCATTCGCCTCTGCACGCACGGCTTTGGAAACACCGTGCGCCGAAAACACGACCGTGGCCCCGGCCGGAACGTCGGCCAGTTCTTCGACGAAAACTGCACCTTTCGTCTTCAAGTCGTCGACGACGAATTTGTTATGGACGACTTCGTGGCGCACGTAAATCGGCGCACCGAATTGCGCGAGTGCTTGCTCGACGATCGCAATGGCGCGGTCGACACCGGCGCAAAAACCGCGTGGATTGGCGAGGATGACGTCCATCGGATCTTATTTATGCCGCACGGGAACGGCCAGTTTGACTGAACGCTGCCGGAAGCTGTCGATGATCAGAAGGGCAGCACCGACGGTGATCGCGCTGTCGGCGACGTTGAACGCCGGCCACGCCCATTCGTGATAATGGAATAGCAGGAAATCAACCACCCGTCCGATCGCAAGCCGATCCCACAGATTGCCTATGGCGCCACCCAGAACCAGTGCCAAGCCGGCGCACAGCATGCGCTCGCCGCCCCGCCGGAGCATCCAGATCAAAAACACGCTTGCCGCCAACGCGATTCCCACAAAGAACCATCGCTGCCATCCGGGTGCGCTGGCGAGCATGCTGAACGCTGCACCGGAATTGAACGCGAGCACCAGCGAGAAGAATCCGGTCACCGGCAATTCTTCGCCAGGAGCGAAGCGCGCCAGTACTAGCGCCTTGGTGGCTTGATCGACGACGATGATGACTGCGCTCAGCCACAGCCAGCTCCACCACGGCAAAGGCGCGCGCGCAGTCATGCGAACGCACGCGGTTCGCCGCTACTAAAGAGGTTGGCCACACAGCGTCCGCACAACGTCGGATGCGCGGGATTCGCACCGACGTCGGCACGCCAATGCCAGCAGCGTTCGCACTTGGGATGCTCGGCTGGCGTCACGCGGATCGCCAGCTCGTCGCCCGGGACAACCGCCGCGGTCGAGGTGATCGTCACGAAACGCAAGTCATCGCCCAGCGAGGCGAGCGGACCCAGGATCTCGTCGGGTGCGGTAATCGTCGCATCGGCCTGCAGCGACGAACCGATCGCGCCCTCCTGACGCAACGTTTCCAATTCCTTTTGCACCGTCGCCCGCACCGCGAGAATCCGCTGCCACTTGGCTAGCAGCAATGCGGCGTCGGTGACAGCCGGGAGGGTCCCGTCCCACGTCCGAATGAAGATCGTAGAGTCCTCGGGATGCACAATGCGCCACGCTTCTTCCGCCGTGAACGAGAGAATGGGCGCCAAGAGCTTGAGCAGCGCATCGCGAATAAGCGCAAGCACGGTTTGCGCCGAGCGCCGGGCGCGGCTCGTGCGCGCCGCCGTGTACAGCCGGTCTTTCAGTACATCAAGATAAAAGCCGCCCAGATCTTCCGAACAGTACATCGACAAACGTTGCACGGCCAGATGGAACTCGAAGCGCGCGTAGTCGGCCGTCACCGCAGCAGCCAGCGCGTGCGCCTGCGCCAGCGCGTAGCGATCGAGCTCGAACAATTCGGCGGCCGGCACACCGTGCTGCACGGGATCGAAGTCGGCAGTGTTGGCGAGCAGGAAGCGCAACGTGTTGCGGATACGCCGATAGCTCTCGACGACGCGCTTCAAAATCTCGTCCGAGACGTAGAGTTCGCCTGAATAATCGGTTGCCGCTACCCAGAGCCGCAGGATCTCGGCGCCGAGCGTACCGGCAACTTTCTGCGGGGCGACGACGTTGCCCTTCGACTTGGACATCTTTTTGCCCGCGCCGTCGACCGCAAATCCGTGGGTCAGAAGCGCCTTGTACGGCGGCACGCCGTTGAGCATGCATGAAACGAGCAACGACGAATGGAACCACCCGCGATGCTGGTCCGACCCCTCGAGATAGAGGTCGGCAGGAAAGCCGGTCTCGTCTGGATGCGAACCCGCGCCGCTGACGCGGCCCGCCGGGCCGCCCAGCACGGTCTCGTGCGTCGAGCCCGAATCGAACCATACGTCGAGCGTATCGGTAAGCTTGCGGAATTGCGTCGCATCGACGCCGAAATCTTCGCAGGTGGCGTCGAACCACGCCTCGACCCCGCCCTCCTCCACTTTGGCCGCGGCGAGTTCGAGCAACGCGGTCGTAGCAGGATGCAGCTCGTCGGTTTCACGGTGCACGAAAAACGGCAGAGGCACGCCCCATTGGCGCTGGCGCGACAGTGTCCAATCCGGACGGTGCGCGATCATGCCGTGCAAGCGCGCCTTGCCCCACTCCGGAAAGAATTGCGTCACCTCGATGCCGCGCAGTGCGGTTGTGCGCAGCGTTTCCGCCACCGAAGTCGCCCCGGCGTTCGGGACGATATCCATACCCGCAAACCATTGCGTCGTCGCGCGAAAGATCACCGGCGTCTTGTGCCGCCAGCAGTGCATGTAGCTGTGCGTTATCTTTTCCGCATGAAAGAGCGCACCGGCAGCCCGCAGCGTATCGACGATGCGCGGATTGGCGGCCCAGATCGTCTGGCCACCGAACAACGGCAAGCTATCGACGTATCGTCCGTCGCCCTGGACCGGGTTTTCGATCGCCTCGTCCTGCATCCCGTAGCGTCGAGCACTCAGGAAATCGTCGACGCCGTACGCGGGCGACGAGTGGACGATGCCGGTCCCTTGCTCAAGCGTGACGAACTCGCCCAAGTAGACCGGCGAGGCGCGGTCGTAGAACGGATGATGAAACGCGATCAGTTCGAGCGATCGGCCCGGCGTTGTGGCGACAACTAGGCCGTCGAGTCCGAAGCGCTTGAGACACGTGTCGACCAAGTCCTGCACAATGACGAGATGCCCGCGCGCAGTTGCGACCAGCGCGTACGTGAACGCCGGATGTACGTTCAGCGCCTGATTCGCGGGGATCGTCCAAGGTGTCGTCGTCCACACGGTTGCGTACACCGGGCCCTCCGGTGGCGTGGCCAGCCCGAACACGAGCGCCAGATCTGCGCGCGCCGATGCCGCAAGTGGAAACCCGACGTCGATGGCGACGTCGACCCGGTCCTCGTACTCGACTTCAGCCTCGGCCAACGCGCTCCCGCAGTCGAAGCACCAGTTGACGGGCTTCAAACCCCGATAGAGGTAGCCCTTCTCGAGGATCGTGCCGAGCGTGCGGATTTCGTCGGCTTCGGTGCGAAAGGCCATCGTCGTGTACGGGTGTTCCCAATCCGCCAAGACGCCCAGGCGCTGAAAGTCGGCCTTTTGCGTTGCTATCTGCGAGGCCGCGTACGCGCGCGCGAGCCGTTGTGTTTCGGACGTGGTCAGATGCTTGCCGTGGGTTTTTTCGATCTGAACTTCGATCGGCATTCCGTGGCAATCCCAACCGGGCACGTACGGGGCATCGAAGCCGGCCATCTGCTTGCTCTTGACGATGACGTCCTTCAGGATCTTGTTCACCGCGTGACCGATATGGATGTCACCGTTTGCGTACGGCGGCCCGTCGTGCAGCACGAATCGCGGACGCCCTGCCGACGCGGCCCGGATCGTTTCGTAAACCTTGCGTTGCTGCCAGTCGCGCACCCAGCCGGGTTCCCGCCGCGCGAGATCACCCCGCATCGGAAACGGTGTATCGGGCAGATTGAGTGTTGCCTTGTAGTCGGTTTTCGGATCGTCGGGCATTTGTTTTTCTGGCGCGTGTGGTACGAACGTTAACGCGTGGCGGCGAAATACTCGCGCGCCTGCGCTACGTCGGCGCGAATCTGCGCGGTCAGCGCCGTCAAGTCGTCGTATTTTTCTTCATCGCGCAGCTTGCGCAGGAATTCGACGCTCACGCGCCGCCCGTAGATCGTCTCGTCGAAATCGAACACGAAAACTTCCAACAGTGGCTTCGCATTGTGCTTGATCGTCGGGCGTACGCCGAGACTCGCCACACCCGTGCGCACTTTCCCGTCGGGTCCTGCCGGGCGGTCGAGTCCATGAACTCTTACGGCGAATATTCCGGACAACGGAGGATTCGCGGCCAGCGCAATGTTGGCCGTGGGAAATCCGAGGCTTCGTCCCAGTTTATCGCCATGCCCAACCCGGCCCGAGATCGCATACGGCCGGCCCAGCAACTCGCTTGCGCGCTTCAAGTCACCACGGCGCAGCGCTTCCCGAATAGCGCTCGACGAAACGCGCTCGCCGGCGACGGCGACGGTACGCATGGCTTCGACGCTGAACGTCCGCGCCTGCGCGCGCAACAGCGCCAGGTCTCCAGCGCGACCCTGACCGAAACGAAAGTCTTCACCGACGAGCACCCAGCGCGCTTGCAACCTCTCGACCAACACTTCAGCGATGAAGGCTTGCGGCGAGAGCGACGCCAGACGGGCATCGAAACGTGCAATGAACGTCGTGGCAACCCCGAACTGGCGCAACAGATCGAGCTTCTGCCGCAACGTCGTGAGACGGGGAGGCGCGCTGCCGCGCGCAAAAAATTCGCGCGGATGCGGATAAAACGTTAGCAGCGCCGGCGACAGGCGCAGATCATCGGCAGCTTCAACGAGCCGCGCCAGCATCGCCTGGTGTCCGCGATGCACACCATCGAAATTGCCGATCGTCAGGGCGACCGGCCCGGCCGCTTGCACCGGAAGACCGCGATAGATCCGCACGGGAAGGTTGCCGGCGGAGAAGGCAGGCGAAACGGCCGCATCCGCGCCGCAGCAGGTTACGGGGGAAAGTCGTTGATTCTAGCAGGCTAGCGTATTCCACTCACCCGCCGAAGGCCCATTCGCGAAAGCCGCGCTCGACCAGCGGAAAGTAGAGCGCGAGCCGGATCGGCCGCGGATCGAGCCCGCCGACGATGCGCGCGTATTGCGCCAACTGCGCACGATAACGCTCTACTTCGCGGTCGAGAAACGCCGCGCTGTCCCCGCCCTCGTGCCGTCCGGTCTTGAAATCGATGATCCAGCGCTCCCCTGCCGCCACGAACGTCCGGTCGATCTTGACGTGAACGAGCGTATTGCCGTCGATACCGGCAAGCGCCCATTCACTCTTCGCTTCGGCGTGCGTTTCGCTAAAAATCCAGCGGCCGCGTTCATCAGTCAAGGTCCGTTCGATCGCGCCCACCGTGTGTGCCGTTGCCGTTGCGAGCGAAGCGTCGCCCACACCTTCGCTGCGCAGCGCCGCACGCACACGCGGCGGCAACGTCGTCGCACGTTCCGGAGGCCACGCCCCGAGACCCTCGAGCGCGAGGTGCGCGAGGAAGCGGTGCGCCACCGTGCCGATCGCCGCGGCAGTCGCGTGTGCCCAGTCGAACACCGGTATTGGGTTACGGGCAGTTGCGAGTGTCGACGCTGGCAGCGGAACGCTCGCGGGCATTGGCGGCGCTTGCCAGCCAAGACGCAACCGGTGTAATAAGGGAGCCCGCGTGGCTTTAGCGGCAACGGCCGCCATCGTCTCGGGCGGCGCGATCGTGTTCAAGACTGGAAGCCATAGCTTGTGCAACGCGGTCCCCGTGCGTGGCGGTTGCCACTCGTTTGCTTCCGAATTCTTCGGCTTCAAGACCGCCGTCAGGTGCACCCGGACTTTCGCGCGCGTCACGCCGACGTACAAGAGCCGCTCGAGCTCGGCGTCTGCTTCCGCTAAGCCAAGCCGCTTCAAATAAGCAGAGATGGGACCTTCGTCCTCGCCTCGGGCCGCCATCGGCGCCAGCATCAGCCCCGCCGGGCGCGCCCGCCAGCGCAAAAGCTCAGGCTCGGTCCGTGGTGGCGTCCGCGCCAGGCCCGGTAGGATCACCGTGTCGAACTCGAGGCCTTTGGCGCGATGCAGCGTCATCACTTTGACGGGCGCCACCGTCTCGGATTCCGGCGCAGCGCGCGACTCGTCGAGTGCGGCACGAAACGCTTGCCAATCGCGCACGTCGCCCGCGTATTCGTATTCAGCGAGCAGCGCAAAAAAAAGGTCTGCGGCAGCGAGGTCGATGGGCTCGTCGCAACATGCGGGTCCGCCAAGCGCGAGCCAGGCTCCACGCACACGTTCGACCAGCGGCGCACGCCCACGCGCTTCAAGCGAGCGCTCGAGGACCGCCGCGACGCGGGCAAGCCGCGCGCGCCCATCGCCGCTTATCGCCGCATCTTCATGCCGCTTCGCGAGCGCCCAAGGAAGACCGGCGCCGTTTCCCTGCGCCACAACGAAGAGATCGGGCAAGGCAAGCCCGCACCACGGCGCGCGCAGCACCGAGAGCCACGCCAAGCGATCCGCGGGTTGCGTCAGCGCGTGGGTGAGCGACACGAGATCAAGGGTCGCCTGGCGCGCGCCAAGCGGATCGAGGTCGACGGCGGCGAACGGGACGGCCGCCTTGCGCAAAGCGGGCAGGATCGCGTGCAAATGCGGTCGTGCGCGGACGAGAATCGCGACATCGGGTGCGCCGGCGGCAAGCGCGGCAAGTGCCAACTGCGTGACGCGTTGCGCTTCGTCCTCATGCGTGCGCAACACCTCGAGCGTCGGGACTATCTCGGGATGGGGGTGCAACTCCGCCGTCGACTTGGTGAACGCGACCGCACCCCGCCACGGATCGTGGCGCGGCGCTAGAACCTGTACGAACACGTCGTTGACCCAGGTGACGACGTTCGCCTGCGACCGAAAATTGGACGTGAGGTCGACGAATTCAACAGGAATATCGCCGATGCGGCGCCGCGTCTGCGCGTCCAGGAACAAGCGGACTTCGGCCTCGCGAAAGCCGTAGATCGACTGCATCGGGTCGCCCACGACGAACAATGTCCGTCCGTCGCCTTGACTCCAGCCCGCAGTGAGTCGCGCCAGCAGATCGTATTGCGTTTGCGATGTGTCCTGGAATTCGTCGAGCAGCAGATGCTCGATGCGCATGTCGAGCCACAACAGTAGATCCGTCGGCGCGTCGGACTCGCCCAGCGCCGCCAGAGTTGCCAATGCGGTCTGCGTAAAATCTACCGCGCCCTCTCGTGCAAATGTCACGATCAACTGCGCCGCGACCCGCGGCAGAATCGCGAGCAGAGCCGCGACCATTTCCCAGCTCGGATCGTCGTAGGCAACGGGCGGTAGTTGCCGCGCGACATGCAGCGCGTCGGCGAGTCCCGGGCACGCGGACATTTGTGCCAGCAACGCCGCCATTTGCGTCTTGTGCGACTTCCGCTCTGCAGCGCCCGCGCCTTTGCCGACCTTCGGCAGGCCCTGACGGGCGTTGGTCACTCTCCGAAACTGCGCGTGGTCGGCGACCAATAGCCAACCGGCGAGCACACGCCAGTCGTCGCTGGTTTCCGCTCCTCCGGCGGGCACGCCGCCTGCGACAGCGCAGCGCTGCAAGGCTTCTGCGACCATGGCTCGCGCAGGATCACTCGCGAGGTTGCGTGACGCGTAGGACGCAACTTCGGCCAGCGGGCCGGCGAGCGCTACTGGGAAGGCCTGCCGCACGCTTTCGAGCTCGCCTTCGAGCTCCGAACGCAAGGTCGATTCCAACGCAGTGCGCAGCGCGCATGGATCTGCTCGACCCAGCGGCCGCAACCACTGGTCACGTTTGCCAAGCATCGCCGCCAGCAAGCTGACGACTCGATCGGCGTCGTTGTCGAGGTGCGCGAGCAGTGCCCGCCATTCCGGGTCGTCCGGGTCGGCTGCGGCCAAGGCGTCGCGAGCGGCTTGCCGATAGAGAGGTTGCGCGTGCTCTTCGACTTTGGGCATCGCGCCAAGCCGCGTCGCAAGCGGCGCCTGGCGGAGGAGCCCCGCGCACAGCGCGTCGATGGTCTGCACCGCAAGCCGCGCGGGGTGCGCCAGGAGCTGCCAATTAAGTTCGCGATCGCGCGTGAGTGCCGCGCAGGCAAGTTCGCGCGTCTTGGTGAGATGGGCACCGATGACCGGCGTCTCCGCGTGCGCGTCGGCCAGCGCAGCGATGATGCGCGAACGCATTTCGCCGGCAGCCTTGCGCGTGAAGGTCATCGCCAGGACGTGTTCCGGCCGGTCCACTCGCGCAAGCAGCGCAAGAAAACGCTGGATCAGCAATTCCGTCTTGCCGGAACCCGCCGGCGCCTGTACGAGAAACGAACGCGTGACGTCGAGCGCACGCGCACGCTCGGCGCGGTCTTCCTCCGTTGCCGCGGCGCGCTTAAGCATCGCTGACTTCGTCGTCGCTCAAGCCCGCCGCGCCGCGAACGCGGCACAGCGGCTGCAGACCGCACCGGCGACACGGTTCACCGTTGTCGCGTGGCGTGACCGTTGCGATGCCGTCGCGCAACTCGCCCACCAAAGCGCCGAGCGCCTCGTGCCACCACGCTTCGACTTGCGGCCAGCTCGCGAACCACGCAACGTTGGATACCGAAGTCAAGACGGGCCATGTTGCGGGGTTGGCGGCGATACCGTGCGCGCGTATCTCGCCTGGCTTGATCCTGGCGAACGCAGCGGCGCGAATCGCTTCATTGGGTGCCTCGGCGAGCAACGCGAGCGCGTAGAGCCCGAGTTGCGGCGCGCGCGGACGGGCGTCGAACCACTTCGCTTCTGGAACGACGTGGCCCGTCTTGTAATCGATGATGGCGCTCGTGCCGTCAGCGAGCGTGTCCACACGGTCGAGGGTGAAGCGCAGCGAAAGCTCGGCCAAAGTGACGTGCGCTCTGGTCTCGACCCGCGACACGACGAAGGGTGGCCGCGGGCGCTCGTACCCTTCGATCCATCGACATGCAAGGCCAGTGAGCCGCCTCGTCTCCCCCGCGGCTACGGCGGCGGGTAAGCGTGCCCAGCGTGCCGCCGGCAGGCGCGCGCGGGCTTGCGCAGCGCAATCGGCGACGACATCCGCGACTGCGCCCGGTGAAAGCTCGCTCAATGCTGCGTGCGTCTCGACCTTGCGCCAGAAGGCCGCCATCGTCTCGTGCATGAGCGTGCCGCGTTCCGCGGGATCGAGTCCCTCAGGCAGGCTGGGCCAAGGCTGCGCGTCCAGGCGAAACAATGCCGTCGCGCGGAACGGGCAATCGCTTTGTGCCTCGACGACGCGCGTTCCCCCGCGAACCTGCGTGCCGGCAGCGATCGGCGGAACGCGCTCATCGCTGATACTCTCCAATGGCGCCGCCGCGACGGCAATGGTTTGTACCGCTGATATTGGCGAGTCGCCGAGCAACGCGGGTTCGGCTTCGCTATCGGCCAGCAACGCCGAGCGCGTACACGGGTGATCATCGCGCTGTCGCGGATGGCTGAACACGACTTCTTCCGCACCGCGCGCAAGAACTTCCGTTAGGACGCGCGTGTAAGCGAGTTCGCGCGCAGCGGTGGCGCGAGGCGCGGCGCGTTCGCGGAGCCAGGTAAGCGGCAACAACGGGTTGGGCTCGGGCGCAGGCGGCCAGCGGTCGGCGCTGAGGCCTGCGACCCACAGCGCGTCAAACGGCATTCCCGCTGCTTCCAGCACGCCCAGAAGTTGAATTGGCGTTGCCGGCGACTGCGGCTGAAACACCTGCGTTGCCGCCAAGCTGCGTAATGCGGGGAGCACGTCGTCCGCACGCATCAGGGGCTCGACCGCAGCGATGCCGGCAAACGCTTCGAGCAACTCTTCCCACGCGTTGAGCGCCTGATGCTCGGCGCTATCCTGCACGCCGCGATCACCAGGCCAACCGATCGCGCTTAACCATGCGCGCCAAGTGTCGACCCATTCGCGCGGCGAGCTCTCGTTTCGCGCCGGCACGAAGGTGCGGACGGCACGCCATGCGTGCGCGAGCGCGGGATCAACCGACTGCAGCGTGGCCAGCACATCGCGCCAGCCGACAGTGCGGCGGCCTTCACCGAGCCACACGCGCTCAACGCCTGCGCGAGCTGCCCACCGTTGCGCCTCCGGTAGATAAGGCGAGCGCAGCAGCAAGGCGGCATCGTGCATCGGCAGCGGTCCGGCGGCAAGCGCGAGCAAGTCGAGCGCCGTTGCGACGAGCGGTACGCTGGCGAGCGCAAATCCCAGCGAGATCGAGTAGGGGCGCAGGTCTGCCTCGCGTCCAGGCCATTGCAGGACCGGGCACAGCACGTCCTCCGCGAGCGCGCGCACTTCGCCGCGACGCTGTGCCAAGTCTTCGATGGCAATACCGATCGTCGTACCGGGCTGCGCCAGCGCGCGCTCGCGCGCCCAAGAGAGCGCGACGCGCACTTCATCGCCCGGCGTTGCGCCCTCGGCACGGCGTGGAGGCGTCCCGGCGGGCATTACGGAGTCGCACGCCGTGATGCGCATCCCTGCGGCCGTCAGCGCCGCTATCAGCCTCGTTTGCTGCGGGGTGAACTCCAGAAATCCCGTGAGCACGACGTTGCGATCACGCCACGCCGGCATCGAAGACGCAGTGCGCAGCAGAACTTCCGGAAGCTCCCCGTGGTCCATCGCGACAAGCGCGTTGAGACGCGCGCGGTAGTGCTCGGCCCAGCGTGCGAACGCCGCGGGATCATTATCCGCGGCAGCGCCGGCTACCTGCGACCAAGCGCGCCAGCTTGCGCCGCCGCTACCCCATGCATGCAGCAGATTCCACGCCTCCGAGGCGAGCACGGCGGCCGCACCGGTGTCCATCAGCGGGGCGCGCGAACGGGCATCTGTTTCGATCACGCGCCGCCACAAATGCAATGTAGTGGTTGGCGGAAGCAAGCGACTCGATTCGCCGAGGGCGCCTGCGGTCAGCGCTTCGCACCACAGCGAGTCAAGCCACGCCGACCATGGCATCGCGACAGCGGCCGTCCACGTGCGCGCGCCACCCTCGCGTGCCGCAGCGTCGTGCAGCGCAGCGAGCCGTCGCGCCAGCCGATTGTTCGGCGTAACGACGGTATGCCCGGCGGCGAGCGCTGCAAGCAGGTGCGGTTCAAGCATGGCGGACAACGATTGGCATCGTGGTGCGACAACGGGCTTTAGCACACTGCAGACGCCGAGGTCGCAACTGCGATGCGTAACCGACTTTATCAGGCTTCGCGCAACCGCCGGGTTCTACGTTCAACGCTTAAAGGGCCTGTCGTCGAAGGCCTTTAGCGACTAACGGGACAACACAAGAGAAGCGACGGCGTTACCCGCCATTCGCAGTTGTATGGCCGTTCGTAGATATGGGGAACGTTTGCCCCGCGGTTGCAGGACCCACCGCGCGCACGGCGGACATTGCGCCAGCACGCGCGGTGACCGTCGGCGTTGCAGGCAGGCTGGGGGCGGGCAGCACGGCTGCAGGCAAGCCTTACGAACCCCGGACATCGGTCCGCTGAGTTCGAGCTTTCCATTCACCACACCAGTCGTCCTCGCGCACGTGTGGCCAGACGCCCTCGATCATGAAGGACTTCGCGTTGATCGGATGCAACATCGGTGCGCTGCGCCGGCACTGCGCCCACTGCGCGCTTTTGCCCTCGATGGTGCGGTCGCTTTGACGATCGTAAAACTGACAATGAACGCATTTGTCCAAGATGAGCAACTCCGCGCGGGTTGTCGAGAGCGACGCGCCGCAATAGATGTTTTAAGTACGTGCTTTTAAAGTGCGAGGCCCGCGTAGCAGGCTAGTGAAGGACGAGGGGAAGAAACCCGCGGGGCATGAGTGCGGTTGGGCGATGCCGGCGGCCAACTTGGCGGACACATCGTGTATTGGCACGCAGGCCATGTTCCGCCGCGATAGGCGCCACTTTGCGTCGCGCTCGCATGACTGCCGCGCCGCGGCGCGGCGACCCGCGACCGCTCGCGTGCACCGATTTACGCCGCGCAGCGCGAGAGGAGAATGAGGAAACGGCCGCCGACCGCATCGCTGTTTGCAGTCTGGAAGAATCTTCCCGGCGGCCGTTTTTAAACGGTAAGCGGGAATGGTTGATCAGGCCGCGAGAGCGCTGAACGCGACGCGGAGCGGCTCAGGCGTTTCCTGCGCGCGCCTGCGTCTTGCGACCGGCTGGCCGTCGAGCAGCGATTTCAACTCTTGGTCGGCGCGCGCGGCTTCTTCCGCAAGTTGCGCGTCGTAGCTGCGACGCCGCTCAGGACTCGACAGGACTTCGTATGCGGCGTGAATCATGCGAACCAATCCGGACAGATCCTGGCCGGCATCCGTTGCGCCATACTGAAAACGTTCGAGCACGGCCATGTACGCGATCTCGATACGCGTTGGGCTCGCGCCGGGCGCGAGTTCAAGATAATCGTAGTGCGTATATTTCACGGTGATTCTCCTGTCCTGGGTTCGGCGACTTGCAATCGGCCGGATGCCAAACCCTAAGCAGCAAGCGTGCCATCGCGCAGAGGCCTCTCGCGCGAAACGCGGAAGTGTTTGGCGAACAAGCGAAATTTTTGAAAACAGCAGATTGCCGGGAACTTCGCCGAGGCCCGGCCGGCGGCCGATTTCCGTTGCCGCGTCGCGGCAGCTTCAGTTCGTGGCGAGGCGTGTCGGTGCCTTGGGGGGCGGAAACGCGGCATCAAGCGCCGCTAGCATTGCGGCGTCAAGCTTGAAATTGGCCGCCGCGCGATTCTCGGTGATGTGCGCGCGATTACTCGATTGCGGAATCGCGATGACCTGCGCTTGCGCGAGCGTCCACGCGAGTGCCAGTTGTGCGGGTGTGACGAAAAGCTTGACGGAAAGTGACGTAGCGAGCGCCGCGAGCTTGCGGTGTTTGATGAGCGCTCCCTGCCCAACCGGCGAATACGCCATGACCGGAATGTCATGGTGTCGGCAACGATCGATCAACCGCCACTCGATGCCTCGCTCGGTCAAATTGTAGAGCACTTGATTGGTCGCGCAACGCGAGCCTTCCGGCAGTCGCAGCAGCTCGTCCATGTCGTCGACGTCGAAGTTCGACACGCCCCAACGCAAGATCTTGCCATCGGTCACCAGACGCTCGAGTGCGGCAACGGTTTCGCCTAACGGAATGCTTCCGCGCCAATGCAGCAAGTAAAGATCGATGCGATCGGTCGCGAGCCGTTTGAGACTGCGCTCGCACGCGGCCACCGCGCTGCGCGCGCCCGCGTTATGCGGATAGACCTTGCTGACAATGAAGACGGCGTCGCGGCGCCCGGCAATGGCTTGGCCGACGATCTTCTCGGCGCCGCCGTCGCCGTACATTTCCGCCGTATCGATCAACGTCATCCCTAGATCAACGCCGTGTGCCAGCGCGGCGATTTCGCGCTTGGCCTGGCCGCGCTGCTCGCCCATCTTCCACGTCCCCATGCCGAGCGCAGGGACCGATGTTCGATCCGGCAGAGTAACGGTCGGTAACGACGGGTTTGGCACGTTCATGGTGCAAGCATAACCGGAGGATGAGAAGAGTTTTTCTGCTCTTCGCGATTTAAGTAGAATCGCCTTTTGCCGTTTGGGACCCCGCATGCCACTCGACCCGTCTGCCCTCGCCTCCCGCCACGTCGTTCGTGGCGCGTGTCCGCACGACTGTCCCGATACGTGTGCGCTGCTGACCACCGTGGAAAACGGCCGCGCAATCGAGGTACGCGGCGCGCCGGACCATCCGACGACACAAGGCGTTCTGTGTACGAAGGTCGCGCGGTATCTCGAACGCACGTATTCCGACCAGCGGTTGCTGCATCCGATGAAGCGCGTCGGCAAAAAGGGCGAGGGGCGCTTTGCGCGCATCAGTTGGGACGAAGCACTGACCACGATTGCGCAGCGCTTCCAGGTGATCGCCGATTCCGCCGACGGGCCGCAAGCGATCGTTCCCTACAGCTATGCGGGCACAATGGGCCTATTGCAATACGCGTCGATGGATCGCCGCTTTTTCCACCGTCTCGGCGCATCGCTTTTGGACCGCACGATTTGCTCCGCGGCGGGTAAAGCGGGATGGGTTGCCACTGTCGGCGCTGCGATCGGCATGGACATGGAGCGCTACGTCGACGGCCGGCTGATCGTTATCTGGGGCAGTAATCCGATCACGTCCAACCTGCATTTCTGGACCCGCGCACAGGAAGCGAAGCGCCACGGCGCCAAGCTGATCGCCATCGACCCGTATCGCAGCGCCACTGCAGAGAAGTGCCATGAGCACATCGCGCTGATGCCCGGCACCGACGGAGCGTTGGCGCTTGGCGTGATGCACGTGCTGGTCGCGGAAGGACTGCTCGATCGGGATTACATCGATCGGTATACGCTGGGCTTCGCCGCCTTGGCCAACCGCGTTGCCGCGTGGACGCCAGAGCGCACGGCCGAGACCTGCGGCATCACATCCGGGGAAGTCGTCGGCTTGGCGCGCGATTATGGGACGATTGAGCCGGCGGCCATCCGCGTGAACTACGGTCTGCAACGGGTCGCCGGAGGCGGCAACGCGGTCCGTGCCATTGCCTGTCTTCCCGCGCTCGTCGGCGCCTGGCGCGACCCGGCCGGCGGCGCTCTGTTGTCCTCATCGGGGACCTATCCCGTCGACCACGCTGCGCTCGAGCGTCCAGACCTGATCCGAGGCAAGCCGCGCACGATCAACATGTCGGCGATCGGCGATGCGCTGCTCGACGCGCGCGATCCGCCGATCCGCGCGCTTTACGTCTACAACTCGAATCCGGTGGCCGTCGCGCCGCACTCATCGAAAGTGCGCGCGGGTTTTGCGCGTGACGATTTGTTTGTCGTCGTCCATGAGATTTTCCAGACCGATACCGCCGACTTCGCCGATATCCTGCTGCCGGCGACGACGCAGCTCGAACAGATCGATGTGCACAGCTCGTACGGACACTTGTATGCGCTGGCCAACAATCAGGCGATCGCTCCGCTCGGTGAAGCGCTGCCGAATACCGAGGTGTTTCGCCGCTTGGCGGCGCGAATGGGGTTTAGCGAGGCGTGCTTCGGCGATAGTGACGAGGATTTGGCGCGGCAGGCATGGCAGCGCGACGATCCGCGTGCCCGCGACCTTGACTGGGAAACGTTGAAACGCGACGGTTTCACGCGTCTCAACGTGCCGCACGAGTACGCACCTTTCGCGCAGGGTGCTTTTCCTACGCCTTCGGGGAAGTGCGAATTTTTCAACGCGACGTTGGCGGCACGAGGACTCGATCCACTGCCTGCTTACATTCCGCCCCGCGAATCAGCGGCGAGCGATCCGGCACTCGCCGCGCGTTATCCGCTCGCGTTCATTTCGCCGCCGGCGCGCAATTTTTTAAACTCTTCCTTTGCTAATCTACCAACGTTCGTGTCCGAGGAGACCTCGCCCAAGCTCGACCTGAATCCCGCGGACGCGGCGCCACGCGGTATTCAGGAAGGCGATAGCGTGCGCATTTTCAGCGACCGCGGCAGCTTCACTGCGACGGCGCGAATCACCGACCGCGCCCGCGCCGGTGTTGCCGTCGCGCCATCGATCTGGTGGCAGAAACTCGCGCCGGATGGCTGCAACGCCAACGCCGTCACGTCGCAAGCGCTGACCGATCTGGGACGCGCGGCGACGTTTTACGATTGTTTAGTGGAGGTGGCGAGGGCGTGACGCCGCGCTGAAGCTAGAGCTTGCGCACGAGCCCGACCATTACGCCGAAGATTTCCAGCGCATTCTCCGGGCGAATGACCGGGTAAGCCTTGTTTTCGGCCTTGAGGACGAATCGGCCTTGTTCGATATCGAGGCGCTTCAACGAGAACTGGTTATCGACAATCGCGACGACGATCTCACCTTTTTCCGCCGTCGGACGCTTTTCCACGACGACCAGATCGCCTTCGAAAATTCCTGCATCGACCATCGAGTCGCCCTTCACCCGGATCAACACCGTCTGCGACGGGTGTTCGATCAAGTAATCGTCGATCGTCAGCGCTTCGGCCGCGCTATCCGCGACGGCGTCCGGCAGCCCGGCGTGCACGGGCGATTCTGCGAGCGGTCGAGCAAAAAATCGGCTCGTTGGCGCGAGCCGTCGATCCGGCGTCGATTCGACAAATCCGGCGAGCTTAAGACGCGCTACTAAAGCTGCGACCGACGACTTCGATTTAAGACCTAAGAGACCCCCAATTGACGCGTAGGAAGGCAGCACGCGGTGGCGGGCGTAGTAGTCCTGGAGTGCGTTCAAGTAGGAACGATCGTTCGACATGCGGGTAGAATAGCGAACGAACGTTCGCGCTGTCAATGCCTTTTAGAAGCGGGCTGTAACCGGACCCTGTTCCGCACCTTCATGCAACTATTCGCCCCGTCCCTCGCGTTCGTCGACCTTGAAACGACCGGCGGCAGCGCGCTGCGCGACCGCATTACCGAAGTCGGGATCGTTCGCGTCGATGCGGTGGAGGGTGGGCAGCCCCCAAGCGTCTCCGAATGGTGCACGCTGATCGATCCCGAAGTTTCCATCCCGCCCGCGATTACCGCGTTGACCGGCATTACCAACGCCATGGTGAAAAGCGCTCCGCCGTTTTGCGCGGTGGCGGCCGACATCGCCGCACGGCTCGACGGTGCAGTATTCATCGCTCATAACGCGCGTTTCGACCACGGATTTCTGAAGCAGGAGTTTTCGCGCATCGGCCGGCCGTTCTCCGCACGCGCGCTGTGTACCGTGCGCCTGTCGCGGCGGCTCTACCCCGGCGTCCACGGCCACGGCCTCGATGCCGTCGTGGCGCGGCATGACATCGCCATCGTCGATCGGCATCGAGCGCTGGGCGACGCACGCGCGATCTGGGCGTTCGTCGCGGCGCTGTACCGCCACTGGCCGCCTGAAACCATTGCAGCCGCGGTCAAAAGAGTCCTCCGGACTCCGAGTCTTCCGCCACAACTGCCGGAGGATGCGCTCAACGGATTGCCGCAAACCCCGGGCGTTTCTCTTTTCTCCGGCGAAAATCAACTGCCGCTGTATATCGGCAAGAGTCTCGACATCCGCGATCGGGTTAGCGCGCATTTCTCCAGCGACTGGATGAGCGAGACGGATTTGCGACTCTCGCAGGAAATTCGCCGGATCGATTACGAATCAACGGCAGGCGAACTGGGTGCGCTGCTGCGCGAAGCTACGTTAGTGAAGGCACTGATGCCCGCGCACAATCGCCTGCTCCGGCGCAAAGAGGAAGCCGGAGTGCTGGCGCTATCGGACAGCAGCGACCCGCAATACGTTACCGCAGCCGCGATCGAGCCGCGCGACCTCGCGGGGAGCTACGGTCCATTCAGCTCGCGGCGCAGCGCTCGTGAACATTTGCGCGTACTCGCCTTCGAACACGGGCTGTGCTGGACGCGGTTGCGCCTCGAGCGGCGCGGCAGCGGCCCATGTTTCCAACGGCAGTTGCGGCGGTGCGCAGGAGCGTGTGTCGGCATGGAAAGCAGCGAGTCGCACGATGCTCGATTGCGTGCAGCGCTCCAGCCATACGCCATCCCACCGTGGCCGTATCCCGGCCCGGCGTTGCTGCGCGAGAGCGCGTACGACGGCGAGCGCGTCGACGTGCACGTGTTGCGCGACTGGTGTTGGCTGGGCACCGCGCGGGACGAGAGCGAGCTCGCATGCATTATCGAGGAATCCCCACAGCCGGCGTTCGACATCGACGTGCTGCGCCTGCTGTTGCGCCGGCATCGTTTGGGCAAGCTCGCGGCACGGCCGGTGCGCTGAACCAGCGATATGGAATAGCTTCGCGGCATGCTTAAGTTCGCATCAAGGCCATCGGCGTGGCAAGTGAACCACCGAAGTTGATGTTCCTTCCAGAAACAATTTCGTATGGAACTTGAAGGCTACTACTCGTTTGAATTCCCCTTCGAGGGAAAGCAGAGACAAGTGTTCCAACGCGGTGCAGGTCCCGCCGTCATGGTGATGCATGAACTACCCGGCATGACGCCCGCATGTCTCGCGTTAGCGGAGCGGATTGTTGCGAACGGCTACACGGTCTACCTTCCCCTCTTGTTTGGTGAGCCGGGTAAATCGGCGCTGATCACGAATTACGCCAAATTGTGTGTCTCGCGCGAGTTCAAGCTGCTTGCCGCGAACGGCGTCAGCCCCATCACCGTGTGGCTCCGAGATTTGTGCCGTCATGTATATGCAGAGCGCGGCGGTCCCGGCATCGGTGTGATCGGAATGTGTTTGACGGGAGGATTCGTGTTATCGATGATGTTGGAGCCTTCTGTTATCGCCTCGGTTACAAGTCAGCCGTCATTACCTCTCGGGGCCTGGACTGACGCGCGGAAATCGGCGCTCGGCGTTCCCATGGAAGAGCTTCAGGCGGCAGCACATCGAGCCGACATTGGGAACCATTTGTTGGGACTGCGATTCGGCGAGGATAGATTCTGTCCGCGCCAGCGTTTCGACATGCTGCATGCCCATTTCGGCGACCGATTTATCCGGGTCGAAATTCCCTCCCAAGCGGGCAATTCCTTCGGGATAT
Source organism: Casimicrobiaceae bacterium (assembly GCA_051003055.1). Lineage (GTDB taxonomy): Bacteria > Pseudomonadota > Gammaproteobacteria > Burkholderiales > Casimicrobiaceae > VBCG01. Next base: position 374 of record JBPCLS010000150.1, on the reverse strand, counting down.
CCTCGAACGCGCACGCCGTATTGACGGAGCATTTCGTGGATGACGAAGGTCATCCCACGCGAGACGCACTGCGGACGGTGCTCGCTTTTCTTGACGAGCGGTTGCATCCATAAGTAATCTGGCGGGACGAGCAACCCACCCAAGACTCTGTTGTCGCAGCCTGCGGCCATGGCATTTCCTGGCCTATCCACACTTTTGTTTCGAAGGAATCAGTATGACCATCTCCATGTATCAAGCCTCGGTTCCCGCCTTCATCAGAGGGCTGACCAACCTCAAAACCATTCTCGAAAAGGCCGCCGCGCACGCGCAGGCGAAGAAGATCGACGACGCCGTTTTCGTGAATGACCGGCTGTTTCCGGATATGTTGCCACTGG
>JBPCLS010000149.1:0-6013 GCA_051003055.1 Casimicrobiaceae bacterium | reverse complement strand
TTGCCAACGGCGGGTATCGGATCACGCCGTACCTCATCGCCAAGGTCATCGACGCGCGCGGCAATGTGCTGTCCGAAGCGAAACCCGCGCTGGCGGGGGCGGACGGCGAGCTCGCGATCGATCCGCGGAACGCATTCATCATGACGACGTTGCTGCGCGACGTTGTCTCCTATGGGACCGCGACCCGCGCGCAGGTGCTCGGACGCCGTGATCTGGCTGGCAAGACCGGCACGACCAACGACTTTATCGATGCATGGTTCTGCGGCTTCAACCCGCATCTGGTCGGTGTCGCGTGGATCGGATACGACCAGCCCAGGACCCTCGGCGCCAGCGAAACCGGCAGCCTCGCCGCGTTGCCGATCTGGATCAACTTCATGCAAAAGGCGTTGAAAGGCATCCCGGAGCGCCCGCTGCGACCACCGGCAGGCGTCATTTCGGTGCGAATCAATCCCGAGTTCGGCCTGCGCGACGACGCCGGCAGCTTGAGCGACTGGTTCTACGCCGAATTTCCTCCGCGCATGCGCGAAGAGTTGACCACCCCCGCGGTAGGCGGACGTACGCCTCAGGAAGTGCGCGATCAACTGTTTTGAGCAGGCGCAACTGACATGACGCACCGTGCCCATTCTGCTTATCAGGGCCGCCCCTACGCGCCGGACCCATTCGGCCGCGGCGCGCAGTACCGCACGCGTATCGCGCAGACGGCCGCGAAACTGATCGCCGAGCATGGCCTCGCCGATTGGTCGCTAGCCAAACGCAAGGCGGCGCGCCAACTGATGCTGTCTGAACGCGACGGCCTGCCCGGCGACGACGAAATTGAAACTGCGCTAGTCGCCTATCACGAATTGTTCGGCGGTGAGGCGCACACGCAGCGCTTGCGCGCTCAGCGCGAGGAAGCGTTGCGCTGGATGCAAAGGCTTGCCTCGTTTATGCCGCTGCTGGTCGGGGGTGTCGCGGCGGGATGGGCGACCGCCCACAGCGACATTCGGCTGGAGCTGATCGCGGCCGACGAAAAGGCCGTGGCACTGGCGCTGCTCAACCTGGGTGTGTCGTACCGGACGTTGCACGAGAAGCGGGAAGGCGCCGGCGACTTGTCGGTCGAGACGGCGACCGGTGGCGTGCGCCTGACAATCAGAAGTCCAGAGGCCGCGCGCCAGCAGCCGCGGCGCGACCGCCACGGCAATGTCGTGGTGCGCTATGACGCCGTGCGGTTGGCGGCTCTACTCGCGCGCGACAGGTAGCGGGTGTTACGCGCGGACCGCGGCGAGCGATTGTTACGCGCGGGCACGGTCAGCGAGCATCTGACGGCTGCCGCAGCCACCGCGCCGCCGCCAGCGCGTAGTAGGTGAGGATAGAGTCCGCGCCGGCGCGCTTCATCCCCGTCAGCGCCTCGAGCACACACGCGCGCTCGTCGAGCCAGCCGGCCTGCGCCGCTGCCTTCAACATCGCATACTCGCCCGACACCTGATAGACGGCCGTCGGCAACCCGAACTCATCCTTGACCCGGCGCACGATATCCAAATACGGCAAGCCGGGTTTCACCATGATCATATCGGCGCCTTCGCGCACGTCGAGATACACCTCCCACAGCGCCTCGTCGCTGTTGGAAGGGTCGATCTGATACGTGTATTTGTTGCCGCCCTGCAGGCTCGCGGCGGAGCCGACGGCGTCGCGGAACGGGCCGTAAAACGACGATGCGTACTTCGCCGAGTACGCAAGAATCCGGGTCAACTGATGGCCAGAGGAGTCGAGCGCGCCGCGCAACGCACCGATGCGCCCGTCCATCATGTCCGAAGGGGCGACCATGTCCACCCCTGCCTCGGCGTGACACAGCGCCTGTTTGATCAGCGCGGCGACCGTCTCATCGTTCAGGACGTAACCGGCGTCGTCGGTCAGACCGTCCTGACCGTTGCTGGTATACGGATCGAGCGCGATATCGGTAATGACTCCCAATTCGGGAAATCGCGTTTTCAGCTCGCGCACGGTGCGCGGGACCAATCCGTCGGGATGCCACGCGGCTGCCGCATCGGCGCTCTTCGCGTCCTCGGCCACCACGGGGAACAGCGCAATCGCCGGCACGCCGAGGGTCAAGCATTGCTCCGCATCGGCGAGCACGAGGTCGACGCTTTTGCGCGCGATACCAGGTAATGACGGCACCGGTTCTTCGCGCCGCGTACCTTCCGCGACAAACACCGGATAGATGAAATCGTCAGCAGATAAACGCGTCTCGCGCATCATCCGGCGCGAAAAATCGTCGCGGCGCATCCGGCGCAGACGCTTTTGCGGAAACTTGCCGGTGAACGAGAAGCTCATTGGCGCCACCTTCTTAAGTTCGCTTGCCAGGGACGGGCGCATCGTAACGGTCAGCACCGTCCACCGCAATCGCGTTCGCGGAGATCTGATCGGGCGCCGACCGGGAACATAGTGTGCGATACCCAACACATCTAAAAAAATGGAACTCGAATCGAACCGTCGTGGTCACACTGCACAGACGGTAAACGTCTCCCGCTTCCCTCCCTGAGGCGGGGCCCGCTGCCGGCGTCAGCCGGTGGTGGGTGTTTTTGAGGCCCCGGGTCACTCCCCTTGACTACGGGGCCTCTTTCTTTTCTCGCCTCGATTTCCTTGCTCAGTTTTCTGGCTCAGTTTCCTCGCTCAGTTTCCCAGCCTAGGCGCGCCATCGCGCCCGACTGGATCGGTCGCCGGCAGCCACTGCGCGATGATCGCCTCCGCCTCGGCAACTCCCTGGCGCGTCGTTGCCGAAAAGAGCTGCACGCCGACGTTCGCGGGCGGAAATTCGAACAACTCGCGCAGCTCCGACTCAATCGCCGCGAGCGCGACGCGCGCGGCAGCCCTTTTCAACTTGTCCGCTTTGGTCGCGAGAATAAGGACCGGACGCCCCGATGGCACAAAGCCTGTGAGCAACTCGCGATCCAATGCCTGCAGTCCGTGGCGCGAATCGACGATGAGCACCAGCGCCGCCAGGGTCGGCCGTGTCGTCACGTAGTGCCAGAGCAAATCCTGCCATCCGCGTTTGACTTCTTTGGCCACCGCCGCGTAGCCGTAGCCGGGCAAATCGGCGACCAAAGCTCCCGAGCGCAAACGGAACAAGTTGATCTGCTGCGTGCGCCCGGGGGTACGGCTTGCAAACGCCAGCCGGGTGCGTTGCGCAAGCGCATTGATTGCGCTCGACTTACCCGCGTTGGAGCGCCCGGCGAACGCAATTTCGGGGACGCCAATCACGGGCAATTGGGCCGGCTCTGCAACGCCGGTTACGAATTCCGCGCCCGCCAATGGATGCGGCGCGCGGGGAACGCGCGAATCGGCGGTTGTTGTTTTCAAACGCGCGCGCGGGTCCGCTACAATAGACTGTTTTTTCAGAGGGAATCCGCAATGATTCGGTATCTGCCATGAATCGGAATCTGCCATGATGCGCAGGTCGTTCATCACCGCCGCTCTTGCGCTGACGGCACCGGCAATGTCGCTGTTTCCGGCAACCGCGACGGCGCAAGCCGGCAAGCCCGATCTGGCGCGCGCACAACAGATTGCACAACAGGTGTGCACCGCCTGCCACGGCGCTGACGGCAATAGTCCGTTGGCCGCAAATCCCAGTCTTGCGGGACAGGGCGCCGAGTATATCAGCCGTCAGCTCGCGCATTACAAAAACGGCATACGAATCAACGCGATCATGCAAGCGATGGCCGCGCCATTGACACCGGAGGAAATGGTGGCGCTCGGGCACTATTACTCGCGGCAAAAACCCCGGATTGTGGGCGCCAGCGACTTGAAGCTCGCGAAGGCCGGACAATCGTTGTTTCGCGGCGGCAACAGCGTAGGCGTACCCGCGTGTGCGGCGTGCCACGCCCCGAACGGCGCCGGCATCCCGAAGAATTATCCGCGCCTCGCGGGACAGCATGCCGATTACACGTATGCGCAATTGAAGGCGTTCAAAGCCGGCGAGCGCGGTGCCGACAAGGCCGGCAAGGACGTGCAAGGCAGGATCATGGCAGACATCACGCTAAAGATGACCGAGGGCGACATGAAGGCTGCCGCGGATTACGCCGCCGGCTTGCGCTAACATTGAAAAAGTCGCGTCAGCGCGATCGCGGCAAGTAGCGAACCGCCGCCCGCTGTCCTGGCAACGTCCGGAATTTTCCAGGCTCGATTGCGAAAATTCTTTTGACTGCGCCCACCATCGATGCGTTGCACGTGTATCCGGTCAAAGGTTGCCGCGGTTTGTCGCCGGAGCGAGTCGTCGCAGAGGTAACAGGCTTCGCAAACAACGGCCTCGGCGATCGCGAATGGATGGTGATCGACTCGCAGGCGCGTTTTGTCACGCAACGCGAGTTCCCGCGGTTGGCACTGGTCGAGGTGAGCCTCGCCGGCGACAGGCTTGCATTGACCACCCCGCAACTATCCCCCTTGCGGCTTCCCCTAGCGAGTAACCCATGCCCAGCGCGCGAAGTCCGCGTCTGGCGTAGCGCCGTCCGCGGTTTCGACGAAGGAGACCGGGCTGCCAACTGGCTGTCGCGCGCGCTTGGCGCGCCGGTGCGGCTCGTCCGGTTTGATCGGACGAAACCAAGACGCTGCAACTCCGATTACGTTGGCGCCACCGGTGCCCAGACGCTGTTCGCCGACGGCTATCCGGTGCTGGTGATCGGCCTCGCGTCCTTAACCGATCTCAATGCGCGCCTTGAGGCCAACGGTTTCCCGGAAGTCCCGATGAACCGCTTTCGCCCAAACCTGGTACTGGCCGGGCTCGATCCTTATGCCGAGGACTATATCGACACGATCGAAGCCGGCGGTGTTGTCTTGCAATGCGTCAAGCCGTGCACACGTTGTCAGGTGACCACGACCGACCAGGCTACTGGCCACGTTGGCGTCGAGCCGCTGCGCACGCTCTCCGGCTATCGGATGAACGAGCGCTTCGGCGGCGTCACGTTTGGGATGAACGCGATCGTTGTCGCGGGCGCCGGAGGAACACTGACGCGGGGCGACGACGCACGCGTTGCCTTTCGTTTCTAGAAAGCACCCGGCGCTGGCGAGTAGTCATGAATCAACCGATGGGCGAACACATGATGACTGCGTCCGGGCCGTAACCCTCGGGAATGAAGCCCGGAGTCGCGAGAAGACGGTCGCGCTCGACCACTTCCGTCGTGTAACGGTGATTGATCGCGGGAGAATTGAAAAAACGATAGACCGGTTTGGTTCCCGCGGGGAAAGTGCCTGTCGTGCGGTTGGGCAATTGGATGTAGAAAACATTCGGGCTTTCGAAAATCCAGTTGTGGCCAAAGCGGATTTGCGTTTCCGCGCATTCCTGCGGGTCGCCCGAATAGAAATGCGAATCGCCGAAGCCCGGACGCAAGTAAAACCGGCAAACCGGGTTCGTTCCAGCCACGGGAACGTTGTAGGCGAAAAAGCGCAACCCGGTGCGTTCCCAGCCGACGGTTGCCCCAGAGTCGAGGTTTCCGATTTCGACCGGGTTGGTCGAGATGAAATAGTGATCGAGCGTGCGGTTATAGAACTCGACGGCGACGACTTGACCCGCAGGGGCGGGAACGTTCGACGTCAGGTACTCGCGCAGGTACGGCAGCGCATATTCCATCCGCGTGAACCAGTCCGGTTCGGACGGGGCGGCACACGAGGCGTCGCCGCCGGCCAGCCCGCCGCGCACTTCGTAGTAGCCTCCCGCCGCTAGAAACGTGAGGAGCGCCGCACCACTCGAACCGCCTTCCGTTGAACCCTGACTCCAGCGAACGTCGGTAAACGTGCCGAAAATGAAATCTAGCTCGTCGTGGAAAACCAGTCCGAGCGCCGACCCCTGGCTCCATTTCTTAAGATCAGCCCCGGCATGGTGCAGCACGGGCACGACGGCACTCGGGGGCACGGGCTCGGCGCGCCACGCGGCGAAAAACGCGCCCACCGGCGGCTCCTGATTCAACCGCACCAGCGACCAATCGTTGTCGGTGCTGCGCGCCAGCAACTGCGCGCCTCCGGTCAACTGGACAAACGGCGGTAC
>JBPCLS010000148.1:0-4080 GCA_051003055.1 Casimicrobiaceae bacterium | reverse complement strand
CAGCGCCGATTGCACAAGCGCAGCGGCGCGCGCGTCGTTCAGCACGGCCACCAGCATGTACGACGGCCGATACCAGTTCTGACCGGAGTTGAGATCGCCGAGATAACTGTCGAGCGGGACCGGCGCGGCAATGATGTCCTTCTCGCTTTCGACATCGAGCGAATAGAAATTGTTGACGAGCCAGTCGCCGATCGCGCCGTCCGCGGCGATGCGCCCGGTGACCAACGCAAAATGTCCGGCGTGTGCTTCGTCGTCGTCGCCCTGCGCGCCGTTGACGATGAACGCCAGGACCGCGCGCTCGTTCCAGTCGGGCGACGCGCTCGAACGCTGCAACAGCGTCCATGCCGCAAAAGGCTCGCTCGCGCCACCCCGCGGCTCTTCGCGCATCAAGTCGCGCAGCGTGGCCGCTTGTGTTGCATCATCGGCAAGTAGCGTCCGCGAAGGCGGCGCATCCGGGCCCAACCGGAAGTCCTGGGGCCACATCGAACGAACGACAAAGCCGTCCGCGGTGTCAGTGCCGCGAACGGTCACCGGCCGTTGCCGCATAAACTCGACCGACGAAGCGTCGTAAAACGACCGGTTCATCGGAATTTTCACGACGACGCGAAACGGCACCGTGCCCTCAGCGGTGAGCAACGCTCGCCCGTCGCTGGCTAGTCGTGCGTCGCGCAGGACTTCCGGGGACGCGACCCAGATGAGCGGCGGATAGTCGAGGTGCTTTGCGCGCTGGGGCGCGAGCGCCCATGCGCGCACGTCGTCAAAGGTATGCATGCCCGGCGCAAAGCCGGCAACCTTGTGCGCATCGGTCGCGACCGCAATTGTTTCGTCGCGGAAATACCACCGTGCCGATGCGATAGTCGGAAAGTCAGCGCAGTCACCGGTCGTCAAACGGAAGGTTTGCGCCGGAAACAAGCCAAAGTATCCGGACGCGTTGGCCGGTTCGATGCGAAACATGTACGAACCGTCGCGCGCTTGATCTTAGCGTCCCGTCAGCTTGATCCGCAGCTGGTTGCTGGCGACATCGACGACGCCGACCAACGCGATCATTGCTAGCAGCACCGTTGCCGCTTCATTTGTCTGAAATAGTGAGAGATGAAAGTAGAGCATCTGCCCGAGGCCCCCGGCGCCGACGACGCCGAGCACCGCGGCGGCGCGGATGTTGTTCTCCCAGCGGTAGAGCGTGTAACTCGCCAGTTGCGGCAATGCCTGCGGAAACGTCGTGTACCAGAACGCGGGCAACGCCGCGACACCGTTGCGCCGCAGCGTATCGCTGGGCTCGGGCGCTACGTTTTCGAGCGACTCGCCGAATAAACGGCCCAGAACGCCGGTGGTATGGAAGGCGAGCGCCAGTGTTCCCGCGAAAGGGCCTAGTCCCGCAGCGATTACGACGAGCGACGCCCACACCAACTCCGGGATCGCACGCAGCACATTCAACGCGAAGCGCGCCGCGTGCTTCGCCGGCAAACCCCAGCGCCCCGCCGCGGGTAGCGCCAGCGCGAGCCCGGCAATGACGGCCAAGAGCGTCCCCAGGAGTGAGATCGCCAACGTTTCCAGCGCCGCGTAAAAAGTCTTGCCGAGGAACGCAGCTCCGCCGGCCGGGGCGATGAACCCGCGCGCAAATTCGAACATGCTCGTCACCGCGGCGCGCGAGAAAAGGCTCGCCCAATCGCCCGAGAGCGTCGCGATGCTTGCCGCGAGAAAAGCCAAGAAGACGAGCGGTGCAATCACCGCCTTGCTCGCCCATGCGTTCATGCGAGCCACCTGCGCAGGAAGCCACTCACCGCATCGGCGAGCCACACGAGCGCGACAAAGACCGCGAGCATGGTCAGCACTTCACCTCCGGCCAACATCTTCAGCGAAAGCTCCATTTGCTGTCCGAGCCCGCCGGCACCGACGAATCCCATGACGACGGATGCTCGGATCGCGCATTCCCAGCGATAGATCGTGTACGACATGAGCTCCGGCAGACAAACCGGCAGCATGCCGTAAAAAAAGGCCTGGGTTCGCGACGCGCCGTTGCCGAGCAGCGCGCGCGTCCCCTGCGTTTCATTCGACTCGAAAATCTCGGTATAGACCTTGCCCAACATACCGCCGTAGGTAAGCGCAATCGCAATGACGCCCGCGGTGTCGCCCAAACCCACGGCACGCACGAAGAGCAACGCCCAGACGATTTCCGGAATCGAGCGCAGCAGAATCAGGAATGTGCGCACGGTTGCGCGAGCGCCCATGCACAGCGCGCACATCCGCCCACCGGCGAACGCCGAGATCGACAGTTGCCGGTTCGCAACCAGCGCCAGCGGCACGGCGATCAGCACGGCGAGCGTAGTGCCGACCGTGGCGATTGCCACCGTTTTCCACGTCGCGATGGCGACCAGCTCTAAAAATTCGGCGTCGAGTTTCGGCGGAAAAAACGTCGCGAGAAACTGCCGCGTCGCGGAGAGACTCGCCTCGCTCCACAGCGTTGCGGGGTTGAATTCGGCCAACCAGCCAAGGGGCAACAAGAGGACGACCGCCGCGACGGTCCAGAGCACACGCTCGCGCCACGCGGGATCGCGCAGCGGCGAAATGGGTAGGGCAACGCTGGCCATTTTGCGAGCTCTTTAGCTCACAACTTAGTTTACAAACAGCGCGTCAGCTTCATTTGCGCTTCCTCGGCCGTCGGTGGCGATTGGAACGACGTACCCAGTTCCGCGCCGTAGAGATCCGCCAATAGCTCGTTCGAAACTTCCGCGCGCGGAAGGTCGAACAGCACGCGACCGGCGCGCAGACCGATCAGCCGTGGAAAGCGCGCCAACGCGAGATCGACGGCGTGCAACGAAACGACGAGCGTTGCGCCACGCTGGCGCGCCTCTTCCTGCAACGTATCGAGCGCCACTCCGGCGAGAGTCGGGTCGAGCGACGAAACCGGTTCGTCGAGCAGAAACAGCCGCGCGTTGGAAACCATCAGACGGGCGAGCGCGACACGCTGCCGCTCGCCGCCGGAGAGCCGGTCGCAGCGCAGAAAAAGTTTGTCTTCGAGCTTGAACCGCGCCAGTGCCTCGTGCGCTGCCGTGATATCGCGAGGACGCATCAGTGAGGAGAGCGCGGTCCATGCTGTCCATTGCGGGAGCCGACCCGCGAGGACGGCGTTGACGACTCTTTGGCGCGGCGGCAGCGGCGGCGCTTGCGGCGCGAGAAACAGGTCCCCGCGGAGGCGATGCAGTTCCGCAGCGGGCAACAGCCACGGGTCGCGCCCGAAGACAATGACTCTGCCCCTCGATGGTTTGAGCGCACAGGCTAAGGTGGCGAGCAACGTCGTCTTGCCCGCACCCGAAGGCCCGACGATCGCGACTTGTTCCTCGGGCGGCAGCGTCAGCGAAACTTGAGCGAGCGCGCTCAAAGTGTCCGCATACGACACCGCGACCTGCTCCAAAGACGTGACGTTCAATTCCGCGGGCGAGAGTGCGCGCACGAACACCCCCGAGTCGACACGATCGTTTCCACGCGCCCCATCTTCGCGGGCGAGCGATTCGGATGACAAACGAGTTACTTCAACAACCCGGCCGACTTGGCGGCGTCTTCGATACCCTTATAGTTCTCTTTCTTCGTGGGTATGAAGCGGGTCGCGCGCTGGAGTTGCAGGATTTCCGCATCCTCGGGCTTCGCGGGATCGAGCGCAAGAAACGCGGCCTTGATCTTCTCCACCAATGCGGGATCGAGGTCGCCGCGAACCGTCCAGTTGTAGTCGTAGTAAGGCGGCGTCGTGTAGAACACCTTGACTCGTGCCGGGTCGATTTTCTCGTCTTCGAGCAGCTTGTTCCACACCGATATGTTGAGTGCGCCGGCATCCACTTTGCCGCCGAGGACCTGGAATGCGGTGGCGTCGTGCGCGCCGGAGAAGGCGACGCGCAAATCCTTTTCCGGATTGACGCCGGCCTGCATCATGTAGAAGCGGGGCATCAGGTGACCCGACGTCGACGACACCGAGCCGAACGTGAAGTTCTTGCCCTTGAGATCGGCAAGGCTGTTGATGCCGCTGCCCACTTTGGTGATGAACACCGACTTGAACTGCTCATCCTCGACGCGCTGCACGAGGGGGAT
>JBPCLS010000147.1:0-2938 GCA_051003055.1 Casimicrobiaceae bacterium | reverse complement strand
AGCTGTTCGGGGCGAACACGCCGTGGTAGCGCGTCAGGTTCACTCTCGGCTTGGGCACCAGGGCGGCGAGCCGGGCGATGAAGCGGATCTGGATGCGATGAAGCGTCTGGCGGCTGAGTACCCACGATACGGCTATCGACGCATTCGGATCTTCTTGGAGCGCGAGGACCGCCAGATGAGTCCTGAGCGCGCCTATCGGTTGTGGCGGGTTGCCAAGCTGCAATTGCCGCGCCGACGGCCACGACGTCGTACGGCGTTATCACGGCCGCGGCCATGGCCGCCCAGCGGCCCGAATTCGGTCTGGGCGATCGATTTTCTGTTCGATGCCTGCGCCAACGGACAGCAGCTCAAATGCCTGACGTTGATCGATGAGTTCACCCGCGAGTGCTTGGCAATCGAGGTCGCCGGCAGCATCCGTTCTAAGCACGTGATCGAGGTCCTCGCACGCCAAGTCAGTGATCGAGGAGCACCTGCATTTATTCGCTCCGACAATGGCCCGGAGTTCATCAGCAAGGCTATCGCCCAGTGGCTTGCCCACGAGCAGATCGGTGCGGCGTTCATCGATCCTGGAAAGCCCTGGCAGAACGGAACCGATGAAAGCTTCAACGGTCGGCTTCGCGACGAATGTCTGAGCCTCGAGTGGTTCCGCAGCCGCGCCGAAGCACGCGTTCTCATCGGAGCCTGGCGACGTCATTACAATACCGTGCGGCCTCACTCGAGCCTCGATTACTTGACGCCGATCGAGTTCCGCAATCGACATCAGTCCTTCAATCACGGAGCCTTTCTCCAATAGCGATTGGTCCGAAAATCCCGGAGCATATCAACGGCGAGGATCGGCAATGCGAAACATTGCCGATCCAAAATACCGCGCCGGCTGCTGCCGCGCGAGCGTGTTAGACGGCGAGCGAATCGTACGTATAAATCGCCGTCATATTGAGTAACGCCGCCGTAGTTACTGACGGCCCGAACGGCGTCGGGATCGGATCGTTCAAGCGCCTGCCCACGGGCGCACCCGGAGTCGCGTTGGTCGGCCGGTAGGAGCGCCCGTTGATCTGCATCCATCGCTCCCAGATCCGATCCTCGTTGCAGTGATTCAGGTAGAACACGGGATCGTTCGGGGACGACGATGGCAGCATGTCGCCGCCTGTGAAGATGTGGACCAGATTATGCAGATTGTTGGGTGGATTCCAGCCCTCCACGCGGTTACGGAAGCCCGAAGTGGAGTTGATGTTCCAGGGCGCGACGTCGTACGGTGTTGCAGTGAGGGAGGCCGCGGTAGCGGCGTGCGTCGGCAAGTTGGGGGAACTCACTCCGCGCGCCCGTTGCAACGCGCGATTCACCTGCACCAGTGTGCCGGCCGAATTCGCCGCCAGGCGGATTCGGAACGTGGCCAAGGTAAAGGGTCCAGGCGCCGAGGCTGCCTGGCCCATGCAGTTGTTCGCCCAGACGCGCGCGGCGCGACGCGCTGCGAGGGTGGGCAGGTCGCCATCGACTGCCCAGTCCCAATACGGCAATCCGAAATTCGCATCACCGAGCGCCGACGCCATGAGTTGTTCGAGCGTGCGCAGCATGAGCCGGTGCCAAGGAAGGAATAGAGGACCGCGATGAGCGATGCCCATGGCGGAATGGTGCCAGGCCACGAAGCGGTCCCATGTGCTGACGGGCTGGTTGGGACCCGCAATGCCGAGCATGCCGGTAGTTACGCCGGTGAATTGCGCCTTCAATGCGATGACGCCGTTGATGTAGGCAGTGCGGGCCGCGGCGTTGGTCACGACATTTCGTCTGACAGGCATGGTCGTGTCCTTAGCTTCCGTTCGCGCGCTCGCGGAGTTTGGGGGTTTTTTGACGGTGAAGGTCGTGATCGTCCTTCGGCGGATTCTTTTTGCGAGCCTTGCCGGGGAAATCCTCCGGGAACTGGTCGATGATGCACTTCATGAGGTCGATCGCGGAGGCGAAACCCATGGTCGGGATGCCGTGATACTGAACCGTGCCCGCGTTGGAGACGTCGAGAGGGGCGGTGAACTTCTTCCCGTCGACCTTAACTTCATAAATGGTCTTGATGACGATGTGGTGGCCCTTGTGGTGGTCCTCGCGCACCGAGTCGCCTTGGTCGTGACCGTGGCCGCCCTGGTGGCTCGCCAGAAGTTTCTTGAAGAGCGGACTACTCTTTTTCGCCTGTTCGAGACCGGCGTCGGCTTGAACCGCTTCGCCTTTGCTTCGCTTCGCCATGAGAACTCCTCTATGTAATGTATGGAAAGGTACTGTCAAGTTGCCAAACGATCCCGAACCCTGCTATCCGGACAAAGGAGTCACGCTGCTTGAAGCGTAGCGGTAACGCCGCGCCACTAGACGAAGCGACGAGTCATGGCTTCCCGATACCTCGATGCCGACAATAGATGACGACCGGGACGCAACAGATCGAGGATGATGCCGAAACTGAAAAGAAATCGCTGGCATGTCGTGCTGACTTGAAGCCGCGCATGCGCCGCTCGCGCTCAAGGTCCATTTCATCCTGTGGTGGGGCGCGGCATGTGCGGCGCCGGCTCCCATCGCCGGATGGCCCTCTCGTTCAAGGATCGAGTCATGAACACTCGCAATATGAACCCCCGGGCGCACGATCAGCAAGCCCGCCGCTCGCACCGGGTGCTGCCGGTCAGTATCGCAATCGGCAGCTGCGATCGCACGGTTTGACCGGAAAGATCACATCGCTCCTCGCGCAGGCGACCGAATTGGCCATCCGGCACAAGACGGAAAGCATCAGCCTCGAGCTTCTTAAACAGGCTGGACGGCGTCAACCAGCATGACCGGTCGTGTTGCCTCACGAAGGAATGTTACCCGTCGGGTAGTTGTCGTTGTCCTCATTCTTCGACTTTGTCCGGCGGTCTGGGGTAGTCGTCGATCTGTCTAACGGCTTTACGGGGGAGGGGGGGGGGGGCCC
>JBPCLS010000146.1:0-4893 GCA_051003055.1 Casimicrobiaceae bacterium | reverse complement strand
GACAGGCAACGCGCGCCATTTAACGTCCTTCCCTGACCCGCGCATGTTTTTCTTTCGTGCGCATAAAACGATCCGCATTGGAAACCCATTACATGGTTGCGAAAGCAACGCAGCACTCCTGTGTTCGGTTGACTCGCGACTTAAGTCTAATACGTGAATCTGTTCAAGCGCAAATTTTTGACGAATGGAAAATTTTACAAAATTCGAAGCCGCGCACTTAACCTTCGCCGTGTTTACGTACGCGACGACGAACGAATCGGTGAGAGCAATCGCCGCGGCGAAGCTCCTCGTAAACGGCTCGCTGCCGCCGCTTGGCGCTCAATGTGGTGAAGCGAGCGCTCAGGTTCGCCTTGCATATCAGTAGCTTAGATTGCGTACCCCACACATACGGTTCGCCTGTTGTCAAGCCGATCCGCGCCGGGGAACAAACCTTGCTTATTCCATCGCCGAAGCGATGCGCGATACTGCAGTGAAGTTCACGGTGCGCGAACGGCGACGTGAGTATCACATTCCGCGCGCCGCGACGGAGCCCCAAAGGAAAGTACACAACGACCGGTCAAAATCAATTACGAAGCTTGTCTGTCTCGGCAGCGATCTGTGCCGCATGTGCTCTCGCGGCCGGCGCCGCGCGCGCGGAATCGCTCGGCGTAGCTCCACGGCTTGACGTCCCGCAGCACAACCATCCCCGGGTTACGGCAAAATCGGCGGTCAACCCGATGAGCCGGACCGACGTGATCGCGATGTACCGGATGTTGTTTCAGCCGCAGGAGCGCGTCTCATCCTCCTGGACCGGGGCAATCGACGTCAGCGCCACACCCGACGTCTGCAATCCCGGCACGACCAGCACACAATATCAACAGGCAGCCATCAACACGGTCAATTTTTATCGAGCGCTCGCGGGATTGCCCGGAAATGTGACGTTACTTTCTGGTTCCCCGGCAGTCGATACGCAACATGCCGCGATGATGATGACCGCGGAAAGAAATCTTTCACATACCCCCGATCCGAGCTGGAAGTGTTACACGGCGTCCGGCGCCAACGGCGCGGGTAAATCTAATCTCGCGCTTGGACGCGCGGGCGTGTTTGCGATCGATGCGTACATGGACGATTTTGGCGCCGGCAACGAATTTGTCGGCCATCGCCGCTGGATTCTCTATCCGCCTCAGCTTCGGATGGCCAGTGGTTCGATTCCGGGCGGCGTGAACGACGCCAGCAATTCGCTCTGGGTGTTCGACAACGTGTTCAGTAATCCACGGCCGCCTACGCCCCACGGCGTTGCGTGGCCGCCGCGTGGCTATGTACCGTGGGACGTTCTGCCCGAGGACTCCAATCGCTGGTCGTTCTCCTTTCCTGCTGCAGATTTTTCGAGCGCGACCGTGACGGTGTCGCGCAACGGCACGATCCTGCCACCGGTTGCGTACGAACCCCTTGGAACAAGCTACGGCGACAACACGCTCGTATTTCGGCCGCAGGGGGTCGACTACGGCAAGCCTTTATTCGACGTCACCTACAACGTCTCGGTGAACAATGTCTCGGTCAGCGGTGTAACCAGGAATTTCAGCTACCAGGTGACAGTCATCGATCCGGACGACGCTGTCCTAGAGCCGTCGCTGTCACTCGCGGATTTCGACGCCAACGGTCGCAAAGATCTAATGTGGCGCGATCCAGCGACCGGTATACACCAGATGTGGCTTATGAACGGCAAGTCGGTCGCGCAAGCGGCGACGGTCCTGGGTCCGAGTACGTGGTCGCTGGCGCTGGTCGACGAGTTGAATGGTGATGGGAAGACGGACTTGGTCTGGCGCGACAACGCCACCGGAGCGACGCAGCTTTGGTTGATGAACGGAACGGGCGTGGCGCAAGCCGTGCCGCTGACGGGACCCACCACTTGGCGGCCGATGTTCGCGGGTCAGTTCAGCGGCGGCCGGGGTCTGCTCTGGCGCGATTCGGCAACCGGCACCACGCAACTCTGGCAGTTGAACGCCTTCGGGACGACCATCAGCGCAGCGAACCTCACCGGCCCGACGAGCTGGGTGCCGGTGGCAGCGTCGGATTTCAACGGTGACGGCATTACCGATTTCGCGTGGCGGGACAGCATGACAGGCGCCGCCCAAGTATGGCTGATGAAGGCGAACGGCTCGGGTGCGGCGAGTGCGACAGCGCTCATCGGCGCGACATCATGGCAACTCGTCTTGACCGGTCGTTTCGCAGGCGACGGACGTATGGGTCTCATATGGCGCGATCCGGTGAGCGGTGCGTCGCAGATCTGGCTGATGCGTGCGGACGGTACGGGGATCTCGGTCGCGTCCGAACTTTCCGGCGCCGGCTCATGGGCACCCATACACGCCGGAGATCTGAACGGCGACGGCAAGACCGACCTGATCTGGCGTGATCTGCTGTCCGGCGCAACACAAGTCTGGCTGATGAACGGCACTACGACTGCCGGGGCCGTCAACTTACTGGGCCCGACCACGTGGGCCGTTCACCTGGCTGCCGATTTCAATGGCGACGGCACGGCTGATCTTCTTTGGCGCGATCAGATCACCGGAGCATCGCAAGTCTGGATCACGAACCCGACGACGATCATGGCTGCCGACAGCGGAGCGCTGCTCGGGCCTACGGTGTGGGCGCTCGCGAACCCCTGACCGACGGTCATCGAGTCAGCGCAACGATGCCCGCGAACACGAGCAACGTACCGAAAATTTTGATTGGCGTGACCGCTTCGCCCAAGAACACGCGCGCCCCGAGCGTTAGAAGGACCAATGCGGCGCCGATCGCGATCGGGTACGCGACCGTCAGGCTCATGCGCGCGACGATAACCATCCAAATGCCGAACGACGCGATATAGAGTCCCGCGCCCGCGGCGACCATGAACAATGGGCGCGCGTAACGATGCCCGTCCTGCCACGCCTGATGCGCCTCCGGAATCCACGCCTTGACCAGCAGCAGTCCGGCCGACGTCGCGAGAGCGAATGCAACAAAAAGTAGCGCTGAAAGAGTTGCAGGCGACATCCGCAATCACCTCACTCGCTTGCCTTTGCGATATGCGAACGACGCCGGGCGATGACGAACATGATGTCGAACAGGTTGATCGTTAGCGTCGAGCCACTTACACGCAGCCGGGCCAATCGCTCATAGATACCGCGACGTCCCAAGCGCAGCGCCAGAATGATGTAGAGGATCGAGCGCACCGTGCGGCTATTGCCTGGATGACTGACGTGTACGACGTCGAAACCGTGGCGATCGAGCAGCCGCGACATGGTGTCGGCTGAAAAGTAGTGCAAGTGCGACGGAGGATGGATCATCCGCCAGCGCCGCCCGCGCCAGCGCGCATTCAGACTGCCAATATCGCCCGTGGTCAGCGCCAGATGGCCGCCTGCCGGTAGATCGCGCGCCGCCTTGGCGACGAACAGGTCGGGGCGGCGCAAGTGTTCCACCGTGTCCCACATCGCGATCACGTCCGGACGTTCGGCAAACACGTGCGTCAGATAATCGCCTGCAACCGCGCGGACGCCGAGCGTTCCAGTGGCGTAGGTAATTGCATCCTGGGAAATATCGATGCCCGCAGCCGCGGCGACATTGCCCCGCACGGTCTCCAGGAAAAACCCGTAGGCGCAGCCGATTTCGAACAGTTTTTTCGCGGCAAGGTCCGGAATCAGCTCCGCAAGCGTTTTAAGACGCGCGCGAAAGTTGATCTGCAAGCTTTCGCGCTCTTCGATGTAGTCCAGGTATTCGTGGCCGTGAAAGTAATCGCGTCCATACAGGTCCGATAGTTCGGCATCCGACAAGGCCATATCGGCGCTCAGGAAGCCACAATCCGGACACGCGAGGAGGCCCTCCCAGCGGGGGGTAAGACGCGCTCCTCCGCAGACAAGGCACGCACGCGCCAGGGCTGCATGGGTCGTGCCAGGCGTGGATGCCATGGCGGTCGTCATGTTCGTTGGCAGGACGGATATCGAGTCGCAGCGGTCATACGCGCTGATCGAGGTTTTTCCCGGTTTCGACGTGACAAAACGTCGGCAGCATCGAGCTTAGCAGCGCTGCAAGATCGCGCTTCGAAACCGGCGTATTCCATTCCTCGATAAGGCGCCCGAGTGTCGCAATAAAATTCTCGTCGATCAGCGGGTTGTCGGCGTGCCAGATACCGCGCAACGCAGTCAAACCGATGGGGATCGCCGATTCACCGTCCCCTGTGAATTCCTCGTACGGCTTCTCGCCCGAGGTGTCGAGAGGAGTCACTACCAGCGGCCATTCGCCGCGTGCGGCGAGGGTTTCGAGATCGCGGATCGCGGCAGCCTCTTCGTCGTACGCGACCGCCCGATACCCGAAATGCGCTAACACCGTTGTGGCGATTTCGTCCAGCGGCTGTAGGTGCGTTGCGGGATCGAGTGTGGGAATCGCGATGTGGCGGTCCGGCACCGTGGCCGCGGCCAACACACAGATTTCGCCAGCCTCGCGCCGAGCCACGAAATAGCGCCGGGTTCCTCGCGGAGCGGCGAGCGGCTGGCGTTTCTCGAGACGCGTGAGGAAGCTTTGCAGCAGACTACCGTTGGAAAATGCGACATTGGCAAAGCGCGCCGACGTGCAGCTTCCGTTTCCGGCCGGTGAAAAATCGAACGCCACGTCCTCCATCAGCCGCTTGCTCGCCCCCATGATGCTGCTGGGGTTCGCCGCTTTGTCCGTCGATACCGCGAAATACCGAGCGACGTGGCCATAGTCGCGCAACCATGTTTTGAAGCGCGCATGCTTGACGAGGTTGGTGTCGAGCATCTGCAATACGGAATAGGTGTCCTTCTCCGAACGCACGTGTTTCAGCGCGGCGAAATTGAGCACGACGTCGTAGGGCTTGGCCTCGGCGAGGAAGCGCGCCATGATCCCGCTGCCATAGTCGAG
>JBPCLS010000145.1:0-4995 GCA_051003055.1 Casimicrobiaceae bacterium | reverse complement strand
GACATCGACCTCGACGTCCGCGCGAACAACGCGTACGTCGACTTCAACCGCGATGATGCGGACGTTGCGATCCGCTACGGTCTCGGTAGCTGGCCGGGCGTGATCGCCGAGCACGTGCTCGACGAGTGCATTTTCCGGTTTGCAGCCCGCGTTTCGCGCAAGGGCATTTGCCGAAGAGCCCCCTAGAATTGTCGCGGCACACGCTGCTGCGCTCAGAAGGCGAATCGTGGAAGCCATAGTTCGAGGCGGCCGGCCTGGATTGGCCGGAGCCGACGCGCGGACCGACGTTCAGCGACACGGCGCACACGATGCAAGCGGCTGTCGATGGTCAGGGCATCGCGCGCGCGCGCAGCACCCTACTTGGCAACGACGTGCATAACGGTCTGCTGGTACGTCTATTCGATGTCAGCGTTCCTGGAAACCGAAAGTATTATCTGGCGTATCCGCCGCGGCTCGCGAACTCGCCCAAGCTCGCGCTGTTTCGGCAGTGGGTGTTGGCTGAGATTGCCGCGGAACCGCCAGTGCCTGCGCGCGGAAAAGGCGGCCGGCGCGCCGCGCGCAAGCGGAAGTGAGATGAGTTGCTGGATGCGCGCGTGCGCAGTGACGATCTACACCGTTGCGTTAGCTTGCGCGCTTTCGACTCTGGCGATGGGCGTCCATGTAGGCACGCAGCAAAGCATTCATCCGCGACTGGTAGCCGCGGCCTTGTGCGCGGAACCACTCCACGACGTCGGAGTCAACGCGCAGTGAGAGCAATGTTTTCGTGGGTGGAGTACGCAAGCCCCGCTGTACTACGGCCCGCGCAAACATCTCCGGCGTCCAGGCGGGGGCATCGTCGTCGATTAGGATCTCCGAGTCCTTAAGGGTCGCGAGACGCTTAAGGTCACTTGCCGATTTGCGAGAAGAAGAAACGCGCTTCATGTTTCAGAGCCTTGCGAATAGAGATGATGCGAAGTTGATCGTCGTGCTCCGTACATACGAGCGACACGACGAAACCCTCTCCAAGTGCGACGTAGCGGCGCTCACCGTAGTCTTCGCGCGCGTCCTCGACGGTGACCAGCGGGCCGTCAAAGATTGCGGCGGCATCGCGAAAGTCGAGGCCGTGTTTGGCGAGGTTGAGCTTTCGTTTTTTTTCGTCCCACGCGAACACGCGGCGATTGTAGCTACGCAATGTCGCTACGTCAAACCTTTGAGAGGCCATGGGTACGATCCCGTGACGCACGTAGGCTGAGCGGCATCACCATTTCACGCAGCACTAAGCGCCCCCACGCGGACGCCCAGCAAGCGAATGCGCCGAACGAGCGGCACACGCTTCAGGCACTCGCCCGCGACCTGGCGGATCATCCGCGCGTCGCAAGTCGGGGCGGCGATCGTCTGGTCGCGCGTCACTGTCTTGAAGTTGTCAAAGCGAAGCTTGAGGCCGATCGTCCTGCCGACATAACCCTTGCGCTGCAGGTCTTCGCTGACGCCAACGCACAGGCCGGTGAAGATCCGCGAAAGCTCATCGCGATCCTGTTTGGCATGGAGGTCTCGGTCGAAGGTCGTTTCGCGGCTGATCGATTTGGGTTCGCTGTGCGTGATCACTTCGCGCTCGTCGCGTCCGTGCGCGACGTCGTGCAGCCACGCGCCATGATGCTTGCCGAAGTGTTGAGCGAGCCACGCGGGCTGCGCTGCCGCCAGGTCGCCGATCGTGCGGATGCCAAGCGTCACCAGTTTCGCGTTCAACTTGGGGCCGATGCCGTTGATTTTCCGAGCGGCCAATGGCCAGATGCGACGCGCTATGTCATCCGGCGCAAGCATGGTGAGACCATCCGGCTTGTCGAGCTCCGAGGCAATCTTCGCGAGCAATTTGTTGGGCGCGACGGCAATCGAGCAGGAGATACCGGTCGCCGCACGTACGACGTCCTTGATCGCCTTGGCGACGTCGCGTGCGCGCCACCAGGCCTCGTTCCCCGGCTCCTGCACGGTGTCGCCGTGTTCCGGCAGATTGACGCCGGACAGGTCGATATAAATCTCGTCGATGCCCCGATCCTCGATCTGCGGGGCGATGGCGGCAACTGTCGCTTTGAAGAGCCGCGAGTACTTGCGATAAGCGTCGAAGTCGGTCGGCAACAGTACCGCGTCCGGCGCGA
This sequence comes from Casimicrobiaceae bacterium, assembly GCA_051003055.1. Taxonomy (GTDB): domain Bacteria; phylum Pseudomonadota; class Gammaproteobacteria; order Burkholderiales; family Casimicrobiaceae; genus VBCG01. Next base: position 2,863 of record JBPCLS010000145.1, on the reverse strand, counting down.
GTGCCGCGGCCTTCATCAATCCCATCGCCGAATGCAGTCCGAGTGCGCGCGCTTCGTACGTCGCCGTCGTGATCACGCCACGACCCGTGTAACCGCGCAGCGTGGAGAAGATGCACGTCGCGCTACCCGTGACCGGATCTACCGTCGCCGTCGGTTGATGGCGGCTGCCGCCACCGATCACGACGGGCAACCCGCGCAGTTCCGGATAGCGCAGTAGCTCGACCGACGCGTAAAAGGCATCCATGTCGAGGTGTGCGATCAAGCGCGGAAAATCGGTTGCCATCTCGAGTCGCGACAAAGCCGCGGAGCGGCGTTCGGCGTACCCAGCGCGCTACGAATGCTCACGTGACATCTACGACTTCGCCTTCGCCAGAATGACCACCGACACGCCGTAGGCCTTCTGCGCGGAGTCGGGGTTCTGGTAGGAATGCGGAACGTTGCCCGGGAACGCCAGCACGTCGCCGACGGCCAACTCATGGCGATCTCCGGCTACGAAGATCGTCAATTGTCCCGCGAGATATGTAAAAAATTCGCGTGTGCCGGGCAGATGCGGCGTTCCCCGCATCACGGCGCGCGGCGCGAAGTCCATGACAACCAGCATCTCGTCGGGTACCGGCTCCGGCACCAGCGGTCGCACCGTCACTCCCCGCCCAGGAGTCTGCGATGGCACCTCGGTCGCGTTCCACTTGCGTACTTTGGCGCGCGGGGATCCCAGCAACTCGTCGATCGGAACGCCGAGCGCATTCGCGACCTTGACCAGTACCGCGAGCGATGGATTGCCTTCTCCCGATTCGAGATTCGCAATCGTCGATCGCGGAACACTTGCCGAACGGGCGAGCGCCTCCTGCGTCAGCGTGCGGGCATGGCGCAGGCTCATCAGATTGCGTGCGAGGTGTGTGGCAACGTGTTCGGGATTGTCCATCGGTGCGACCTTCCGCCAATCTGCTGGACACGGCGCTAGGGAAATCGGATGCCGGTCCCTATTATCTCTTGCATCGACAGGAGAGCACACATGAACAACGTCCACAACATTGCATCGTACGATCCCCTGCGCGGCTTACGGGTTGCGATTACCGGAGGCACGTCGGGCCTGGGTCTCGCCCTCGTTCGCGAAATGGCAAGGCGCGGCGCGCATGTGGCTTTCGTCGCACGCAACCGCGAGCGCATCGCCAACGTGGCGCTGGAACATCCGGCTACACACGGCATCGCCGGCGACGTGGCCAGGAAGGAAGAGATTCACCCAATCGCCATGCAAATCCTCGGGCGACTGGGCGGCCTCGATGTGCTCGTGAACAGCGCGTCGAGCCTCGGGCCCACACCTCTCGCGCTTCTCGGCGACACCGAGTGCGAGGACTTCGAGCAGGCGCTCGCCACTAACGTGCTTGGACCATTTCGCCTGACCAAAGCATTGCTAGGAGCACTGACCGCGTCGGCGCGCAAGGGTCGTGCCGCGGTCGTACTTAACGTATCGAGCGATGCCGCGATCAACGCGTATCCGGGATGGGGCGCCTACGGCGCGAGTAAGGCGGCGCTGCACCACATGAGTCGCATCTGGCACGAAGAGCTCGTAAGCGAGGGCGTGCGGTTCCTGTCGGCCGATCCGGGCGACATGGACACGCCGCTGCATGCGCTGGCGGTGCCGGACGCTGATCCGACGACGCTCAAACGTCCGGCAGTCGCCGCCGCCGAGCTTGCGGATCTCATCAATGCGGCGATTGCTCAACGCACGTCCGCAGACGCGCCGAGCGCGCACGCCACACTCGCCCGTAATGTTGAAGCAGGGATCACATGATTGCCGCTAGCGAGCCGCGCCAACGCCCGCCTGACGCAAGACTTCTGGTGCTCGACCGGAAGGGGAAGATCGTTCACGTGCCGCGCGCTGAGTTGGTCGATTTTTTGGCAACGTCCGACCTCGTGATCGCCAATGACGCGGCGACGCTGCCGGCGAGCTTCGCTGGTTTCCACGAGTCTACGGGCGCGCGCATCGAAGTGCGTCTTGCAGGTCGGTGTTCGCTGGCTAATGACGATGTCACGCGTTTCACCGCCGTAGTTTTCGGCGCAGGTGACTTCCATACCCGGACTGAAGACCGGCCGCTGCCGCCCCGGCTAGTGGCCGGTGACCGTCTCGTGTTGGGACCGCTCATTGCGACTGTCAAAGCAACACTCGATCACCCGCGCCTGGTCGCGCTTTGTTTCGCGGGGTCGCCCGATGCCATCTGGGAAGGACTTGCGCGGCACGGCCGCCCGGTCCAGTACGCGCACGTGCCGACGCCGCTCGCGCTATGGGATGTCTGGACACCCATCGCGGCCGGGCCGGTCGCGTTCGAGCCGCCATCAGCGGGCTTCGTCCTGGACTGGCGAACGATCGCAGCGATGCGCACGCGGGGTATCGAGTTCGCTGCGATTACGCATGCGGCCGGCCTCTCGTCAACTGGCGACACCGAACTCCGCGCGCGGCTGCCTCTCGACGAGCCCTATGCCATCCCGCAGTCGACCGCCGCGGCGATTCGCCGCGCCAAGCGGCAACGCCGGCGCGTCGTTGCCATCGGGACGACCGTCGTGCGCGCGCTCGAACACGCAGCCCTTCGCCGTGGGTCAGCACGCGCAGGAAATGGGATCGCGACGCAGCGCATCGGCCCGCGCACGCGACTACGCGTGGTGGACGCAATCGTTTCGGGCACCCACGAGCCCGGAAGCAGCCACCATGAGTTGCTGCGCGCGTTCCTCGATGAGCGTTCCTTGCGCCGGGTTACCGACGCACTCGTTGCGCACGGCTATCGGACGCACGAGTTCGGAGACTCGATATTGATCACGCGGCAGGCGGCAAACACCGCTCGGCAGGCCTCGAAATCTCACGGCGACC
>JBPCLS010000144.1:0-2730 GCA_051003055.1 Casimicrobiaceae bacterium | reverse complement strand
CATGCTGATTCCGGAGTTTCGCCGCTTCCTGCAGGCCGACTTCGAGCGCGACGGCGACGACGGGATTCGCACGGCGATGAAGTTCATGCTCGACAACGTACCGGACCGGGGTACCGACGAGCATTTGCGCGTGTTGGCGCAGCGCACGCGGCTGATCCGCGATTGGGCCGGTTATCTGGAACGGACGCCGCTGGTGCTGACCCCGGTGTCGACTGAGCTCGCCTACGAGCACGGCTTCGACGTCGAAAGCGCGGCGCGCACGATGCAAATCTGGCGCGAATCGGCAACCATGATGGCGGTGCCGGTTCTCGGCTTACCGGCAATCGCGGTGCCGACCGGTGTGGCGAACGGACTTCCCGTAGGCGTGCAGATTATCGGTCCGCGCTTTCGCGAAGACCTGTGTCTGGCTGCGGCCGAGGCGATCGAGGCGCGCTCGCCGCGGATCACTCCGATCGATCCGCGTTGGTGAAACTACGGGGCAACTAAGGAAACTAAGGGGTAACGCCCTTGTTGCTGCGCGCCGAGAGAGAGGCTATCGTGCGGGTTCCAAGCGGGTGCTTGCCCGCCGTCGCCTTGTTCAGGAGAAACATCATGCCACCTCGCAATCCCCTCCGCTCCCTGTCTTTGCTAACGCTATTTTCCGGTGCCGCGCTAGCTTTAACCGCCGCGCCGCCCGCCGTCGCGCAGACGACGTTGCGCGCCGTCATGCATTCCGATTTGAAGATCGTCGATCCGATCTGGACGACGGCATACATCGTTCGCAATCACGGCTATATGGTCTACGACACGCTGTTCGCAACCGACGCGAGCGGCCAGATCAAGCCGCAGATGGTCGATAACTACGATCTGTCGCCGGACAAGCTCACCTACACGATGACGTTGCGCGACGGCCTCCTGTGGCACGACGGCAAGCCGGTCACCGCCGAGGATTGCGTGGCGTCGATCAAGCGTTGGGGCGCGAAGGATGCCACCGGTCAGAAAATGATGTCGTTCGTAAAGGACTTGCAGGTGGTCGACGCCAAGACGTTTCGCATTGTCTTGAATGCGCCGACGGGATTGGTGTTGACCGCGCTCGGAAAACCATCCTCCGCGGTGCCGTTCATGATGCCGAAGCGTGTGGCGGAAACGAATCCGAACGAGCAGATTTCCGACTTTACCGGCTCGGGCCCGTTCGTGTTCAAGCGCGACGAATGGAAGCCCGGCGACAAGGCCGTGTACGTCAAGTTCGACAAGTACAAGCCGCGTGCGGAACCGGCGTCTGGACTCGCCGGCGGCAAGGTCGTCAAAGTCGACCGCGTCGAATGGAAGGCGATCGCGGATCAGCAAACCGCGGTGAACGCGCTTCTCGCGGGCGAGATCGATTACATCGAAGCGCCGAAGCACGACCTTCTGCCGGTGATGCGCAAGGACGCCAACATCAAGCTCGTCGACTGGAACCCTCTGGGCAATCAGTATGCGTTTCGTTACAACACGACGGCCAAGCCGTTCGACAACGTCAAGATCCGCGAGGCGCTGCTGTACGCGTTCAACCAGGAGGATTTCCTGCAGGCGGTGATCGGCGACAAGCAGTACTACAAGGAATGCAAGGCGCTCTTCGTGTGCGGGACGCCGCTCGCGTCGACCAAGGGCATGGACGGCAGGCTCGAATCGAACTTCAAGCGCGCACAGGCGCTGCTCAAGGAAGGCGGTTACGACGGCACGCCGATTGTCCTCATGCACTCGACCGACTTGGACGTATTGACCAACTTGGCTCCCGTTGCGAAATCGCTGATGGAACGCGCAGGTTTCAAGGTGGACATGCAATCGATGGACTGGCAAAGCGTCGTGGCGCGCCGCGCGAAGAAGGATCCCCCGACGCAGGGCGGCTGGCACGCGTTTTTGACGTCGTGGGTGTCGGCCGACATCTTGAACCCGGTCTCAACCGCGTTTTTGAACTCGAGCTGTGACAAGGCGCTCTTCGGCTGGCCGTGCGATACGGAGCTTGAAAAGCTGCGCGACGATTTCGCGCGCGCGACCGACCCGGCGCAACAAAAAGCGATCGCCGAAGCGGTGCAGGTGCGGTTCACCCAATATCCGACCCACGTGCACCTCGGGCAGTGGTATCAACCCGGCGCGTCGCGCAAGAATGTCGACGGCTACGTCACCGCCCCGGTGCCGGTATTCTGGAACGTGACGAAGACGGGACGGTAGTCGCTCGTTACTTGATCACGCGCCTGGTTTATTGCGCGCACCAGGCGAGTTGGCGTCGCTTGCGCGCCCGCGGCCTGCAATGTAGGTTCCGCTGATGCTCGCCTACCTCGGCAAACGCCTGGTCGCGACGATCCCCGTGATGGCGGTCGTCGCGATTTTCGTGTTTTCCATGCTGCGGCTGACCCCCGGCGACCCGGCGTCGATTATCGCGGGCGCTGCCGCGACGTCGCAGGAAATCGTCGAAATTCGTGCCCGGCTTGGCCTTGATCGGCCGATCATTGCGCAATTCTTCGTCTGGATCGGCAATATGTTCTCCGGCGATTTCGGCGAGTCGTTCTTCTTCAAAAAACAGGTCGCCGAGCTGATCGCCGATCGGATCGAACCCACGCTCGCGCTCGCGCTCACGACGATGCTGCTGTCGATTGCGATCGCCGTGCCGATGGGTGTCGTCGCCGCCTACCGGCAGGGCACCTGGATCGATCGCCTGGTGATGGGATTTTCGGTGCTCGGGTTCTCGGTGCCGGTGTTCGTCATCGGTTA
>JBPCLS010000143.1:0-5271 GCA_051003055.1 Casimicrobiaceae bacterium | reverse complement strand
TCTGCATGCCTCACGCTGGCACAGAGCGACTGCTCGAACACCAGCGCACTCTCCGCCGCCATATCGCGCCCGGAAACGACCGCTTGCAACGTGAGCCGGACGGCGCTAGCCGGCAGAGACGCGATATGGCGCGCGACCGAGTGCGCGAACGACAGCACATCGGCGTCGGGGACGATCCAGTTGGCGAGACCGATCCGCTCCGCCTCTTGCGCGGTAATGTCCTTGCCGGTCAGCAGGTATTGCATCGCACGGCCGATGCCGATCAGCCTTGGCAAACGCACGGTGCCGCCGGCGCCGGGAAGATGACCGCGCAGGATTTCCGGCTGGCCGAAGCGGGCAGACTCTCCGGCTACGCGCAGGTGACACGCCATCGCGATTTCGGTGCCGCCGCCTACGGCGTATCCGCGTACTGCCGCAATTACTGGCAACGGGGACATTTCGATGCGCCGCAGCGTCTCACCCCAGCCTTCGATCAGCACCTTGCCGGTCAACGCGGGATTTCTCCGGTCGCGCAATTCCTTGAGATCGGCGCCGGCGGAAAACGCCTTGTCGCCGCTGCCGGTGAGGATGATCGCCCGCGTGCCGGGGAGGTCCTGCGCGTGCTGGATCGCGCGTCCCAGCTCGCGTATCGTCTGTGCACGGCAGGCATTGCGCAGCGCGGGCCGATTGATCGTGACGGTCGCGATCGAGCCTGCCGACTCGATCAGTAGATCTTCGAACGGGAGTTCCATCGCCGCTATCGCGCGTCCGCGCGTTTGGCGCGGACGAACTTCTTCGCCGCACGCTTCGTCGTTTGCCGTTGCGCGCCCGACCGCGGCGGTCCCGAAAGTCCATGCATGACGAATTGCTCGAGCGCGTCGTGCATCTCGGCGAGCGTCGCACCGTCCATGTTCCAGCGCCGGAGCACCCACGACGCGGCGACGATCGGGATGAAGTTGGCCACCAGCGCGGGTGAGCCCACATTGAAGTCGCCGGTCTTGTTGCCCTCGCGGATGAGCTCCGCCCAGATCTCGTTGGCCGACCGTGTGGTCTGCAGCACGCGAGCGCGGTTCTGCGGCCCCAGCGAGCCTGTTTCCTGGAACATCAGCTTGATCTGATGCCGGTACTTGTCGTGCATCGAAAGACTGGCCGAAACGGCATTCTTCATTCGCTTAGCCGGGGTGCCCTGGACACTACCTGCGGCCTGCACCGAGCCGCCGAGCTCGCGCATGTAGGTGTCGAAAACCATCGACAGGATGTCTTCTTTGCTGCGGCAGTATTGATACATCGTCGGCACCGGCATTCCGGCGGCGTCGGCAATGTCGCGTACCGATGCACTGGCGTAGCCCTTGCGCCCGAACACTTCGGACGCTGCTTCGAAGATCTGCCGCCGGCGCTGCTCGGGAATGCTTTCGCCGGCCGCTGTTTTCACGTCAGGTTTCCTGGCGGCGTCCGGCTGTGCAGGCTCGCTGGCCGGCACTCAGTTGGCGATGACGAGTTGTGTCTGTGTCACCGTCGCGACCGTGCGACCGGTCAAATCAGTGATGTCCGTCCGCCACACCTGCGTGGTCCTGCCGACATGCAGAGGAATGGCTGCGCCCTGCAGCCGGCCGTGCTTCGGCGCGTGAAAGAAATTCGTTTTGGATTCGATCGTCGACGTCGCATGGGTCTCCGGCATGTTGAGCGCGGTGCCGATCGCGCCCAGCGAATCCCCGAAAGACATCAGCAGCCCGCCGTGCACGCGTCCCCTGGCGGTAAAGTATTGATGCGTCGCATCCACCTCGCCGATCACGCACTCCTTGTCTGTTCGCAACAGGCGCAGTCCAATGGTTTTGCAGAAGCCGGAAAGGGTGGGGGATGCGGACACGTATCAATGCCGAGTGATCGCTCAGTCAGGAGTGTAAGCTCCCGTCTTCCACCAAGTCAACACGACCGTATTTGCCGCTGGAGGAAACGAGTGCCGAACCTCGCAGGTAAGCGAATAGCCGTGGGTGGCTTTTTGCACGAGACGAATACGTTCCAACCGCAACCGACGACCTACGCGGACTTTGCTGAAGCCGGCGACCGTCCGCCGCTCGTGCGCGGTCCCGAATTGCTTGCCCGCTTCGACGGCGTTAACTCCTCGATCGCCGGCGCGATCGGAGTCCTCAAGCCGCAGGGCGCGACATTGCTGCCGCTGGTGTGGGCATCCGCCACGCCGTCCGGCTACGTGTCCGACGACGCGTTCGAGCGAATCGCGGCAATGCTGATCGCCGACCTCAAGGCGTCGCTGCCCATCGATGCCGTCTATCTCAACCTACATGGGGCGATGTGCACCGAGCGCGTCGAAGATCCCGAAGGCGAATTGCTGACGTGGATAAGGGCTATCGTCGGACCGAACGTTCCGATCGTGGCGAGCCTCGACCTGCATTCGAACACGAGCAGCATGATGTTCGAACTGTGCGACGCGATGGTCGGCTACACGACATACCCGCACGTCGACATGCGCGAGACAGGCGAAAAGGCCGCGCTGCTTCTCGGTAGGATCCTGCATTCGGGAACCGTGCCCGCAAAGGCATATCGCCAGCTGCCGTATCTGATTCCGTTGACGTGGCAGTGCACTGTGCTCGAACCGTCGAAGTCGATTTATCACGAAGCCGCGAAGATGGTCGGGGATCGGGTGGCCAGCACGTCGTTCACACCAGGCTTCCCCGCGGCCGACATCCGCGATTGCGGCGCTGCGGTGATGGCTTACGGCTGGGATCGTGCAGGGACCGAAAGCGCCGTCGATGCGCTCTACCGGATGGTGCTGGAGGCGGAGCCGCAGTATGGCGGACGTCTTTACGCGCCCGGCGAAGCGGTGCGCGAGGCGATGCGCCGAATGCGGCAAGCGTCACGTCCGGTGGTGCTCGCCGACACGCAGGACAATCCCGGTGCCGGTGGAAGTGCCGACACCGTGGGGTTGCTCGGCGCGCTCATCGACAACAATGCCACGCGCGCGGTCATGGGCATCATTCATGATCCGGACGCCGCGCGCGCTGCCCACTCGGTCGGCGAGAAGGCAAGAATCACTATCGGCATCGGCGCGAAATCGGGCGCTTGGGGAGAACGACCGCTGGTTCGCGAGTGGACGGTCGAACGACTCGGCGACGGCGCAATGACCTGCCATGGTCCGATGATGACCGGCTGGAAGCTTGCGCTGGGACCGATGGCGTTACTGTCCTCCGGCGGCGTCCGGGTTGTCCTGTCGAGTCGAAAGATCCAGGCGATGGATCCGGAGCCCTTCCGGCATCTGGGCGCCGAGCCGGCGGCCCAGGGCATTTTGGCGCTCAAGAGCTCGGTTCATTTTCGCGCGGCGCTTGCGCCTGTCGCCGGCGATGTGCTGGTCGTCGAATCGCCAGGCGCAATGATGGTCGATCCATCGAAGCTGCCGTTCAAACGGTTGCGCCATGGTGTGCGGATGCGGCCTCTCGGGCCGGCATTTCCGTTGCGCTGAAGGGGCCCCCGGGCAGCATGGGCAGCGTTCGTGATTGCGTCATGCCTTCTGCTCCGTCGCCGCGATCTGCGACGCCGAGCGCTTGTCCCAGAACACGACTCGGTTGTGCATCCTTCGCACCGCCTGGCTTCCGCAAATGCCAATGAATGCGAGGCTGGCGAGCGCCGCGAACATCGTGTTGGTCTCCAGGTTCACTGCTGCGGCGTTGATGAGGTAGCCCAGGCCGCGCGACGATGAAATGAACTCGGCGACGACCGCGCCGATCAATCCCAGCACGATCGCGATCTCCAGGCCGGCGAATATGTGTCCGCTCGCCGAGGGAATCTTGATGCGCGTAAGGATGTGCCAGCGCGACGCCGAAAATGCCCGCATCAGGTCGAGCAGCGCCGGATTCGTCTGCCGCAGACCGACAGCTGTGTTGATGAACATCGGAAAAAAGCAGACGAGCGCGACCATGACGACCTTTGAGGCCAGGTCGAAGCCGAACCAGACGATGATCAGCGGCGCGAGCGCTACCTTGGGCATCGACTGCAGCGCGAGCACGTAGGGATAAAACACACGCTCGACCGGCCGGAATTCCACGAACACGCAGCCGAGCACGAAGGCAAGCGTGCAGCCGAGCGTATACCCCAGGACCATCGACCACAGCGTGAATCGGAAATGGGGCCAGAACAGCCCGTCGATATAGCCGCGCCGTAGCGCCTCGACCATTGCTGCAGGCGTGGGCAGAATGTAGTTCGGGATCTTGAACACCCGAATGCTCAGATCCCAGATGAGCACCAGCACAATGAACGCGATGACTGGATGGACGATCGCCTTGATGTGCTCGTTCATCGCCTGCCCATCATTCGATCGTCACCAGGCCGGTGAACAGCGCACGCAGTTCGCGGCTCAGTTCGGCAAAACGAGCCTCGCCCAGGGTTTCCAGCGTCCGCGGCCTGGGCAGGTCGATTCCAATCTCGGCAATGCAGCGGCCGGGTCGCTGCGACAACACGACGATGCGATCGGACAGGAACACCGCTTCCGGGATCGAGTGTGTAATGAACATTACGGATTTGCGCGCCGTCATCCAGATGCGCTGCAACTCCAGCATCATATGCTCCCTCGTCATCGCATCGAGGGCCGCGAAGGGCTCGTCCATCAGGAGCAGTACGGGGTCGTGAATCAGGCCGCGGGCGATTCCCACGCGCTGCTGCATGCCCCCCGACAACTCGTGCGGGTAGTGATCCGCGAACCTGGTCAGTCCGACCAGCTTGAGAAGCTGTCTGGCCCTGTCGCGGCCTGCCAGCGCATCCATGCGCAGCGCCCGGATCGGCAGCAGCACGTTGTTCATCACCGTGTGCCACGGCAACAGCGTCGGTTGCTGGAACACGATTCCGACGTCCGGGCGGGGACCAACGATGGGCTCTCCGCGCAGGTACACCGCGCCCGCTGAAGGCTTGAGTAAACCCGAAACGATTTTCAACAAAGTTGACTTGCCACAGCCCGACGGGCCGAGCACGGCGAGAAACTCGCCCGGAGCAAGCGCCGCATCGAGGTTGTCGAGCGCCTTGATCGGGCCGCGGGTAGACGCATACGTCACCGCGAGCCGTTCAGCGCGGAACATCGGGTCAGTCATCGATCGCGGACAACGGTGTGGACAGCGGTCGACGCAAGGCAGGAATAGACATTGCAGCGAAGCCGGGTGAGTGATCGCTCAGTCAGTCTACTGACGAGCCTCGCGGCAGTCAACGAGAGGGTGTCCGGAGTATTACCTGAGGCTTAGGTCGCCGTGCCCCTTTCAGAGCAGAGCGGAGCTGGTGGCCGCAGGTTCGGGC
>JBPCLS010000142.1:0-10338 GCA_051003055.1 Casimicrobiaceae bacterium | reverse complement strand
TCGCGCGCGTGTAGAAACGCACGCCGTCCATTCCATGCACGCTCAAGTCGCCGAACAGCGAATGCCGCCAGCCGCCGAACGAGTAGAACGCCATCGGCACTGGAATCGGCACATTGATGCCGGCCATCCCGACCTCGACGTCTTGCTGAAAGCGCCGCGCCGCATGCCCTGATCGCGTAAAGAGCGCTGCACCGTTGGCGTAGGGATTGGCGTTGATCATGTCGATGGCCGCCGCAAGCGATTCCACTCGCAACACGGACAATACCGGCCCGAAGATCTCGTCGCGGTAGATCGCCATCGCCGGCGTCACGGCATCGAACAGCGTCGGGCCGACGAAAAAACCCTCCGGATGACCGGCCACAAAGGGATGGCGGCCATCGACCACCAGCCGCGCACCCTCCGCAACACCGCGGTCGATGTAGCCGACGATACGATCGCGTGCGGCACAGGTAATGACCGGCCCCATTTCGATATTGGGTGTGTCGCCCGGGCCGACGGTCACACTTTTCGCACGCTCAGCAAGCTTGGCGACCAATGCGTCGCCAATTTCCCCGACCGCGACAATCGCGGAAATCGCCATGCAGCGCTCGCCTGCCGACCCATAGCCGGCGCCGATGATGGCTTCGGTCGCAAAGGCGAGATCCGCGTCCGGCAGCACGACGGCATGGTTCTTGGCACCCCCCAACGCCTGCACGCGCTTGCCGTTGCGCGCTCCGGTTTCGTAGATGTACTTGGCGATCGGCGTCGATCCGACGAACGACACCGCCTTGATGTCCGGATGCGCGAGGATCGCCGCGACAGCGTCCTTGTCACCATGCACGACGTTGAATACGCCGTCGGGCAAGCCGGCCTCTTGCAACAGCTCGCCCATTCGCAACGAAAATGTCGGGTCGCGCTCGGAGGGTTTCAGGACGAACGTGTTGCCGCAGGCCAGCGCGACGGGATACATCCACAGCGGCACCATCGCGGGGAAATTGAACGGTGTGATGCCGGCGCACACGCCGACCGGCTTGCGCAGCGAGTAGCTGTCGATCGCAGGACCGACGTTCTCGCTGAACTCGCCTTTCAGCAAATGCGGAATGCCCGTTGCGAATTCGATCACCTCGATGCCGCGCGTGATCTCCCCTTCGGCATCGGTGAGCGTCTTGCCATGCTCCTGCGTGATGACCTTGGCGAGATCCTTCTTGTGCGCGTCGACCAGCTCGCGAAAGCGCATCAGGATGCGCGCTCGCCGCAGCGGCGGATGCAAACGCCAACCGGGCAGCGCACTCACTGCCGCACGAACGGCACGGTCAACGTCCGCGGCGTTCGCCAACGGCACGTGCCGCACAACTTCTCCGGTTGCGGGGTTGGTCACTTCGCCATACCGCGTCGTTTCGGCAGCAACCGCCTTGCCCCCGATCCACAGCGGCAGCCGTTCCAGTGTCGTCAGATCCATAGGGCCTCCTTGCGACGTGCCGGCTATGTTACCGCCGATCGAGCTCTAGGATAGAACGACCGCTGACTAAGGCCAGATACATATGCAGGTTCACCACATCGGCCGCTTGATTGCGCTCGTGTATGGCCATATAATTTCGTATGGCCATACAAACGGTGAAAAGCACTTATTCGCTCGACATAGAAACCGTGCGCGCACTCGATCGGCTCGCCCAGCGCTGGAAAGTGACCAAATCTGAAGCGCTGCGGCGAGCAATCCGATCCACCGCAGAACGTGGTTTCAAGGATGCTGCCGGCGACGCTCTCCAGGCGCTGGACCATTTGCAAGCGGCGCTTCACCTCGATACCGCGACGACGGAGGAGTGGGCGCGTGCAATGCAGGCGGAGCGGCGTGCCTCTTCTGAGCGCCGTGCGCGCCGACTCCGTTGATTCTGCTTGATACCAGCTTTCTGATTCGTGCGCTGCAGAAGGGCTCGGCCCAAGACATCCAGCTCCGCGCGTGGCTACTCACGGGAGAGCCTCTCGCGATTAGCACAATTGCCGTAGCAGAGTTTTTGTGCGGTCCGGTCGGTGCGAACGATCGACAACTCATCGATCGCGTGCTGCCGACCCGGATGCCCTTCGCCGAGGAAGACCCGATCGTCGCGGCGAAACTATTCAACGACAGCGGGCGAAGACGAGGTTCCATAACCGACTGCATGATTGCAGCCACCGCTCTGCGGGCCAGCGCGGCGCTCGCCACCGCAAATCCGTCCGACTTTCGCCGCTTCGAAAGCGCCGGCCTTCGCGTTCTGACCGCTTCTACCCGGGGAGCGGGCGAGTTAGGTTAGAAGCTGCGAGAGATCGCGACAACCACGCCCGGCTTGCAGCGATTCCGGCCACCGGGACACTCGCCGCCCCGGATGTCGGTCGCGACCGCGCTTAACTCGAGGCTCACCACTTGAAGATCAACGCTCACGCCGAAACGGGTATCGACGCGCGAGCGCGACTGGGCCGGGGTGTAGCTCCCGGCGAGGTAGGTCACGCCGACGTGAGCGAAGAGTGCGGTGCGCTCGCTCAGCGCATGGCTCGAGTTGACCTCCACATACGTCGACTGCGTGCCGCCGCCAAAGTAGTCGGGGGCGTAGTTGACGCGGGCGTTCAACGTTCGCCACGTCACGCCGACGAAGCCCTCGGCGTAGTTCCGGTCCGACGCCCGGCCCGAGCCGTAGTAGCTGTAGTAGCCGGCCCCCAGCTCCCAGGAAAAGTCCGCGTCAACGCGCCTCGCGTAACCGGCCTGTACGAACGCCTCGACCCGAGGGTTCGACGCGGCGCCGAAATCAACCGTGGACGCGAACAATCCCGCGAAGAACCCCGCCGGATGATCGAAGGCGACGCTCGCCTGGAGGGCCGGCCGGCGATCGGACTGCGAGATGCCGCGGAAGCGATAGTCGGTGACGGCCGTGGCACTGGCGGAGAGCTGCGCGCGGACTTCGCCGGCCAGAAAAATGCCGGCCAGCAGCGCGACTATGACTTGCATGCCGGCTGGATTCAGTACCGGAAACACGCCGTCGAAGCGCCGGCGGCTTGAGCAGCCATTCAGGGTATGCAGCTAGCTAAGCTAGGACGCCACCTAGCCGACACCTAGCTAGCCGAGGGTTAGCGGAGTAATCGGGCCATGGCCGCAAATCGCCCGAAAGTCGCTCAGAACTTTACTTCGAATCAATCAGTTAGAGGGAGCGACTTGAGAGGCCCCGAGTTGATGGGTTACGCACAGACTTACCGCTTAGCCGATAGCGTGAACCCTGAGCCGTAACGCTCACGTGCGTGCTTCACGCCAAAGCATCACCGCAAGCGCGGCAACAAACACGGACGCGATGCCACTCACCCAGATAGGAATGACTATTCCATTTACGATCACTTCCCAGCCGAGAACGAAGCGTGCCAATTGAAGCAGAGCGATCAACGCGAAAAGGGCAACCGCGACAGTGGTGAAGGGCTTCACGCGTCACCTCCGCTATGTATGCGCTGGCTGAATTGTATGCGGTGCCCGTGTGCCGGGGCCTAACGGACGGCATACCGCCCGCACGGGTAGATTTTTGAGGAGGCCGTAGCGGTCGGCCGAGCGGAACTACAAATGCACGGGCGCGCCGCCGCGCGCCCGTGTGAGCGGAATCTCGGTGCCGGCGGGGCCCTGTCGCCAAATCTGGCGGAAGAGGTCGGCGCAGCAACAGCACACCGCCATCGCTCGAGATCTCGCCACTGAACTCGGCTTCGACTTGGCGACGTTTGGCAGTTGCGATTTTATTTTTCCAATGTTCGATCTTGGACCAGGGAATATACTGGCCATCCTGCGTGTTAGTGGGACACATTCCACGCAATGGAAGGTGAAGCGTGAAAACCCGTTTGATCTCTTATGCCGTCGTTGCCGGCATCGTTACCGGGTACTTTTTCGTCGCCGCGGCGGCGGCGCAGCCTGCACCCGGGCAAAGCGCATCCGGCGGAGGCACGCTGCGCACCGTGCTGGCGAGCACCGCCTTGCCGAGCGTGGTGGACGCGCCGCGCTACTTCAAGATGGTGCGGGTCAACATACCCGCGAAACAGGCGACCACGTACAACGGAGCCGTCGGCTTTGTCCTCGCGCTGAGCGGATCCCTGGAGGTAGCGCTCATCAGCTCCTGGAAAAAGGCGATGCCGTGCTCGTCGCCCGCGGAACGGACACGACATTGAAGGCGGGCGACAACCAGCCGGCAGTCTATCTGCATATCGCGCTGCCGACTGCCGGCGAGCTGGGCAAGCCCATCGCAGGTCGTCCGGCCGCCGTCACCGAGTTGCACACGACCGCCTCGCCGATCCCGGGTCTCAAGCCGGGTCCGCACGAATTCACAGTGGTGCGCGTGACTCTTCCGACGCGGATGCCCATCAATCCCCCGCACCGCCGCTCGGGCGCCGCGATGTACTACATCCTGAGCGGAACCGGCATGTTCACGACCGGCGGCAAGACAGAGCCGAAACCGGCCGATGTGGCTCATTACGAACCCTACGACCTCGTGCACCAGTGGGCCAATCCCGGGGATGCGCCGCTCGTGATCATCCAGGCGAATATCAGCCAGGAGGGCGTACCGGCCGTGATCTTCGTGCAGGATGCGGGTGCCGGCGCTCCGAAATGAGGCTGCTCAACGAATGACCTCGTCGGCGCTGACCAGGATTGCCTGAGGAATCTTCATGCCCAGCGCGTCGGCAGTCCTGAGGTTGATCACCAGCTCGAAACTGGTCGGTTGTTCGACAGGCAGCTCGCTTGGCTTGGCGCCCTTGAGGATGCGGTCGGTGTAGTCCGCGGCGCGCCGGTACAGCTCCGCGGACTTGGGTCCATAACTCATGAGCGCGCCCGCTTCGACTGCTTTTCGAAACGGAAATATCGTGGCCATACGATGCTTCATCGCTAGCTCGACGATCTGCCTTTCCTGGCCGGTGATCATGGGGCTTTGCGCCACCACGACGCCGTCTACGCGTTCGTGAGCCAGTGCCGAGAACACGCTATCGATTTCGTTGGGCGCGCGCAATTCCACCACCACCAGACGTATGCCCAGGGTGCGCGCCGACGCCTCGATAGCCCGCAGCGAGGACGCCGCACCGACGGCTTCCCGCAGAAACGCGATGCGGGACGTCTTGGTCACAGTCTGCTTGAGCAATTCCACCCGCTTTGCGCTGAGTCCCGTGTCGAGCCATGAGATGCCCGTTATGTTGCCGCCGGGCCGTGCCAGACTCGTGACGAATCCCTGATCGACGGCGTCATCCACGCCCGCGACGATGATGGGGATGGTCGCGGTCGCTTGCTTCGCTGCCTGAGCGCCGGGTGCGGTCGTGGTCACGATCGCATCGACCTGCATCTTGACCAGATCGAGCGCGAGCTGCGGAAGTCGGTCGGCCATGCCCTCGGCCGCGCGGTATTCCAGGGTGATGTTACGACCGCTGCTGTAGCCGAGCTCCTGCAGGCGTTCCCGATATGCGTCGCGAAAGGCATCCACCGAGCTGCTGAACGGCGACAGGATGCCGATCCGCAGGAGCTTCTTGGCGGGTTGCGCGTGCGCGAAGGGCGCCGCCAGAAGCATGCCGACGACCACCAGCGCGCTGACTAAACGCAAGCTGAGCAGCATGACGTTTTTCAAGAGGTACGATCGAAGAGTGTGTAAATGAGGAAGGCGGCGTGGCCTTTCGGTTGGAGGTTTCACTTCAACCAACGCCCGGTTACCGCCGGGATGAAAAGGAGACACCACCATGGAGAAGCAGAGCACGATCCGAGAGTCTGCGTCAAGCGTGTGTTATGAGGGGATGGAAGCGCATGCGCGCGCGCGGATTCAATGCTCGTTGCAGGAGTTGCTGGAAGCCGAAGTGACGGAGTTCTTGGGCCGCCGCAGATCGGTGCGGCGGGTCGCTTTGGGCGAGGCCCGAGCTGGCTACCGCAACGGCTATGGCAAGCCGCGGCGCCTTGCGCTCACTGCGGGCACGATCGAGGTGTGCCGTCCACGCCTGCGCGGTCTGGCCGAGCGCTTTGCGAGCCGGGTGTTGCCACTCTTTAAGCGGCGCTCGGCGGAAGTCCGAGCACTGCTGCCACAGTTGTATTTGCACGGTCTATCGAGCGAGAGCATAGCGCTGTCACGTTCTTAAGTGAAGAGTATTGCACCTAGCCGCGATAGCTGAACATGCGTTCCACGTACCGCGCGATCAAATCGATTTCGAGATTCACGCGATCGCCGGGAGTCAGGCGCTTCAAGTTGGTCGCCGCCAGCGTATGCGGAATCAGGTTCACGGCAAGCCGCGTGTCGTCGACGGCATTGACGGTCAAGCTCACGCCGTGGATAGCAATCGATCCCTTGGGCGCAATAAAGCGGGCTAAAGCCGCAGGCACTTCCACTTCGAGCAACGTGCTGCCGGATGGCTCGCCTTTCGGCTCGGATGGCTCGCCTACCGGCGCGGAGGGCTCGCCTACCGGCTCGCAGCGCACGACGGTCCCGATGCCATCGACATGGCCCGTCATCAGATGGCCGCCGAGACGATCCGACAACTGCATTGCGCGCTCCAGATTGACATCACCCACGCGATCGAGGCCCGTCGCGCAGCGCAATGTCTCCGCCGAAACATCGAACTGAAGTGTTGCCCCATGCACTTCAACGACGGTCAGACAACAGCCATTGACAGCGATGCTTTCACCAACGCCGACATCGGCGACGTCATAGACGCCGGTATCGACCGCTAGCCGCATCCCGTCGCCTTTGCGTTCGGCGGCGGCGATTCGCCCCACGGCTTGCACGATGCCGGTAAACATTCTATTGACGGTCGCCTTCGACGAAGCGCGCGAGCAAGCGCAGATCCTCACCGATGCGCTCGACGCTGTGCCACACCAAAGGCGTGCGCTGGGAAAGCGAAGCAAGCGGCAAAGCGCGCTCGAACATGCCGCGCGCGGGGTCGCCGACGACCGACGGCGCAAGGTACAGCAGCAACTCGTCGAGCAAGTGCGCGTCGAGCAGCGCGGAATTGAGTCTGGCGCCGGCTTCGACGTGCAACTCGTTGATCCCGCGATCGCCAAGCAGGCGCAACATCGCCGGCAGATCGACTCGTCCTTGCGCGTCGGGCAGCGGCACGACCTCGATCGCCTCCGGCCATTCCGGATTGCGCTCGCCTGCGGTGATGATGAGTACGTTGCCTTCGGCGAGCACGCGCGCCGACGCCGGTGTCTGGCCGTGCCGGTCGACGACGACGCGCAATGGCTGGCGGGGAGTCGCTACGGCGCGGACGTTCAGTTGCGGGTCATCCTGCAATACAGTGCCGATGCCGGTCAGGATCGCGCAGGCACGAGCCCGCCACGCGTGGCCGTCGGTGCGCGCTTCCGACGACGTGATCCATTGGCTTTCCCCATTCGCGAGCGCGGTGCGACCGTCCAGACTGGCCGCAATTTTCGCGCGAACCCAAGGCCTGCCACGCGTGACGCGCGAGATAAAGCCGAGGTTCAATTCGCGCGCGTCTTCAGCGCAGAGGTCGAACGCGACGTCGATGCCGGCGGCACGCAGGCGCGCGGCGCCGTGCGCGGCCTCGGGATTCGGATCGCTCATCGCCGCCACGACTCGCGCCACGCCGGCGGTGATAATCGCGTGGACACACGGCGGCGTGCGGCCATGGTGGTTGCACGGTTCGAGGGTCACGAACAACGTCGCCCCACGCGGATCGTATCCGCGGGCACGCGCATCGTTCAGCGCATTGACCTCTGCATGCGCCGTCCCCGGGCGCAGATGAAAGCCCTCCCCGATGACCACGTCATCGCGGACCGCAACACAGCCCACGCGCGGATTCGGTGTCGTCGTATAGAGTCCGCGCGCCGCAAGCGCCAACGCGCGTGTCATGTGCGCGCGTTCGGCCGCGCTGAATTCGGTCATGGCCGGCGGCCGACGTTTTCGATTTTAGTGCCGCGGGCGCTTGACGGCGACGGCGGGCGCCTCGACTTCCTTCAGCGCGTCGCGAAAGTCGGACACGTCCTGGAACGAACGGTACACCGACGCGAACCGGATATACGCGACCTTGTCCAGTTTGTAGAGCTCCTGCATCACCATTTCACCGATGCGCCGCGACGGGATCTCGCGCTCGCCCAATGACAACACCTGTTGCACGATGCGGTCGATGGCCGCGTCCACGTACTCGGTGGGAACCGGACGCTTGTGCAGCGCGCGCGCGAACCCGACGCGAATCCGGTTGGCATCGAAATCGGATCGATTGCCGTTGGTCTTGACAACCTGCGGCAAGCGCAGCTCGACGGTTTCGTACGTGGTGAACCGTTTCTGGCAGGCAGAACAGCGGCGGCGGCGGCGGATCGAGTCGCCGGGCTCCGACACACGCGAGTCGATCACCTGCGTGTCGGCGCTACCGCAGAACGGGCACTTCATCGCGCTGGCGATAACATCGCGACCAGTCGCGGCATTACCGCATCCTCTGCCACGCGATCACGGCCGGTAGACCGGAAATTTATGCGTCAGCGCCGCGACTCGTTTGCGCGCTTTGGCGAGCGTTGCATCGTCCGGCGCCTCGAGTACATCGACGACGATATGCGCCAGCTCTTCGCACTCAATCTCGCTGAACCCGCGGGTCGTAACCGCCGGACTCCCGAGGCGAATACCCGAGGTTACGAACGGTTTCTCCGGGTCATTCGGAATCGTGTTTTTGTTGACCGTGATATGCGCGCGTCCGAGTGCCGCTTCGGCGGCTTTGCCGGTAACTTTCATGGCGCGCAGATCGACCAGAAACATATGCGAATCGGTGCCGCCGGAAACGATGCGCAAGCCGCGGTCCTGCAACACTTTGGCCATCACGCGCGCATTCTCGAGCACGCGCTCCTGGTATACCTTGAAGTCCAGCTGCAACGCTTCGCCGAAGGCCACTGCCTTGGCCGCGATCACGTGCATCAGCGGCCCGCCCTGGAGACCTGGGAATACCGCCGAATTGATCGCCTTTTCGTGCGCGGCGCGCGCGAGGACGAAACCGCCACGAGGTCCCCGCAGCGTCTTGTGCGTGGTACTGGTCGTGTAGTCGGCAATGCCTACGGGGTTCGGATAGAGCCCCGCGGCGATCAACCCCGCATAGTGCGCCATATCGACCATCAGCGCAGCGCCGGTGGCGTCCGCAATGGCCCGGAAGCGTTTCCAATCGATGACACGCGAATAAGCCGACGCACCGGCGATGATGAGCTTTGGCTTGTGCTGCCCGGCGAGACGTTCAACGGCCTCGTAATCGATGAGCTCGGTCTCGGAATCAAGGCCGTATGCGATCACGTTGAACCACTTGCCGGAGACGTTTACCGGCGATCCGTGCGTCAGATGCCCGCCTTCCGGGAGACTCATGCCGAGGATGGTGTCGCCGGGTTTGAGCGCGGCGAAGAAGACCGCCTGATTGGCCTGCGCACCGGAATGCGGCTGTACGTTTGCCGCTTCGGCGTGAAACAGTTTTTTCACGCGCGCAAGCGCCAGCTCCTCGACAACATCGACAAACTCACAGCCGCCGTAATACCGCTTTCCTGGAAGGCCTTCGGCATACTTGTTCGTGAGTTGCGAGCCCTGTGCTTCCATGACCGCCGGGCTCGCATAGTTCTCGGATGCGATGAGCTCGATGTGGTCTTCCTGCCGTGCGACTTCCGCTGCCATCGCCTTCCACAATTCAGGGTCGGCTTTGGCAAGGGTGGTGGAGCGGCTGAACATGGCAGGTGACACGCGTCGATGGGCAACGCGCATTTTAACATTGTGGTCAACACCGACCGCGCGTCGCCGCCCTGCTCCCGGGAGAGAACAAAACCCTTATAATCGCGCGGCAACTGCCGGCCCCCCAACGGAAGTGCTGCTGCTCGCGCGTGAGGGACGCGTGCGCGACGGCGTCTCGCAGTCGCTTCCAGTTTGCAATAACGGCGGAGGACACTTGAAGGCGCTGCTTGCCATTTCGCGCGTTATCGACGCCGTCAATGAGCGTCTGGGTCGCGTCGCAAACTGGGCGGTCTTGATCGCAGTTGTCATCAGCGCCGGCAACGCGATGGTTCGCTACGCGTTCGACCTCTCTTCGAACGCCTGGCTCGAAGTTCAGTGGTACCTCTTCGCCGTGATGGTCATGCTCGGCACCTCCTACACGTTTCGCTTGAACGAGCATGTGCGGGTCGACATCGTCTACATGCACCTGTCCGAGCGGGGCAAGGAGTGGCTGGACCTCATTGGAACGGCCGTCTTCCTCGTGCCGTCAGTGCTGATCATTGCCTGGTTCTCGTGGCCCTTCTTTATGCAGTCGTGGTCGATCCAGGAGATGTCCACCAACGCCGGGGGCCTATTGCGCTGGCCGGTCAAGATCATGCTGCCGCTGGGACTCGTGCTGCTGGCGCTGCAGGGAATCTCCGAG
>JBPCLS010000141.1:0-4408 GCA_051003055.1 Casimicrobiaceae bacterium | reverse complement strand
GAAACCGGCCGTCGTCTTGCGCAAGCTCGCCGAGCTCCTCCGCGATGACGGCACGCTCGTCGTCATCGACTACGCGCGGCACGATGACGAACGCATGCGCGAGCACGCCGACCTATGGCTCGGCTTCGGTGACGGCGAGCTCAAGAAGCTCGCGCGCTCGGCCGGTTTCCACAACGCGAACGTCTCGTCCATCCCTGCGCGCTTCACCGGAAGCGGTCCGGACGCGCATCTTCCCTGGCAAATTTTCACTTCGCAAAAAAAGAAGAAAGGCACTCACCATGGCTGACGGCTCCTCTCACGTTCCCGGCAAATACAAGGTCGCTGACATCTCGCTCGCAGATTGGGGTCGCAAGGAAATCGCGATCGCCGAAACGGAAATGCCCGGCCTGATGGCCATCCGCGAGGAGTTTGCGCCGACGCAGCCGTTGCGCGGCGCCAAAATCGCCGGATCGCTGCACATGACGATTCAGACCGCCGTGCTGATCGAGACGCTGCAGGCGTTGGGCGCGGAGGTGCGGTGGGCGTCGTGCAACATTTACTCGACGCAGGACCACGCTGCCGCGGCGATCGCCGCGCGCGGAACGCCTGTCTACGCGTACAAGGGCGAAACGCTCGACGAGTACTGGGAATACACGCATCGCATTTTCGCGTGGCCGATGTCCGACACCTCGCTCGGCACGCCGAATATGATTCTGGACGACGGCGGCGACGCGACCTTGCTCGTGCATCTCGGCGCGCAGGCCGAGACCGACCGCGCGGTCATTTCCAATCCCCGCAACGAGGAGGAATTCGCGCTGTACGCCGCGATCGCCAAGCGGCTCGCCGATGACCCTGACTTCTATTCGCGGATCAAGGCCAACATCAAGGGGGTCACCGAAGAGACGACCACCGGTGTCAAGCGCTTGTACCAAATGCATAAGGAAGGGCGGCTTTCGTTCCCGGCAATCAATGTCAACGATTCGGTCACGAAGTCGAAGTTCGACAATCTGTACGGCTGTCGCGAGTCGCTGGTCGACGCGATCAAACGCGCAACCGACGTCATGATCGCCGGCAAGGTTGCCGTCGTGGCCGGCTATGGCGATGTAGGCAAGGGGTCGGCGCAGGCGTTGCGCGCGCTCTCCGCGCAAGTCTGGATCACCGAGATCGATCCGATCTGCGCGCTGCAGGCGGCGATGGAGGGTTACCGGGTCGTGACGATGGAATACGCGTGCGACAAGGCCGATATCTTCGTCACCGCCACCGGCAACATCGATATCTTGACGCTCGAGCACATGAAGCGGATGAAGAACAACGCCATCGTGTGCAACATCGGTCATTTCGACAACGAGATCGACGTTGCCGGACTGAAGCGCCACACGTGGGAAAACATCAAGCCGCAGGTCGACCACGTCGTCTTTCCCGACGGCAAGCGGATCATCCTGCTCGCCGAGGGGCGACTCGTGAACCTCGGCTGCGGAACCGGCCACCCGTCCTACGTCATGAGTTCGTCGTTCGCGAACCAGGTGATGGCGCAAATCGAGTTGTGGGGTGACGCACAACGGGGAGAGCACCGGTACCCGGTCGGCGTTTACGTGTTACCGAAGCACCTGGACGAGAAGGTTGCCCGGCTGCAGCTCACCAAGCTTGGCGCGATGCTCACGCCGTTGACGGATGAGCAGGCGACGTACATCGGCGTTACGCCCAACGGTCCGTACAAGCCGGACACGTATCGCTATTAATCGTCGGAAATCGCCATTGCGCGCGCCGGCGCGGTTCCGCCGCCGGCGCGACGCTTAAGACTTCAAGGCGGACCGGAACGTTGCCCGCACGCAGCATGCCGAGCTTGCTCGCCGCTGCCCGGGAAAGATCGACGATGCGGTTGGGCTGCGTGGGTCCGCGGTCGTTGATGCGAACTTCGACCGAACGATTATTCCGCGTGTCCGTGACGCGCACGCGGGTGCCGAAGGGCAGCGTGCGATGAGCGGCGGTCATCACATTGTGGTCATACACCTCGCCGCTGGCCGTCTTGCGCCCGTTCAGGCGCGTCGCGTAAAACGCGGCAAGACCTTCCTGCACGTCGCCGGTCTTGACGACTGTCGCGCTCGCGCCGGGTGCCGGCGGTTGGCCAGCAACCGGAAACGCCGTTACCGCGGCCAACATCGCAACGGACAAGGCGAGCGTCGAGAATCGAGCCATGGCGATCTCCAGCGAATAAGATGGAGTGAACCAGCGCTTCGCGATCGCAGCGTAAGGGACTTCCCTAGCCGCCTCGCCGGTAGGAGACAAGTTCGAGCACGGCGTTCTGCGAGCGAATCCGGAACATCGATTCAATATCCCCGCGTTCGAGGTAGTCGGCGCGTTTGACTTCACGCACGGACGCGCCCACCTCCGGTGCGTACCAGACTTCGTAATTGCAATCCGTTGCGTAGCGCCAGAATTCTTCGTCATCCAGGTGCATCAGAACGCGCAGCCGCAACGCGTCGAACGTACCCGCTGGTGTTGCGATCCGATCCCAGCCACCGACACGGACGTAGCGGTTGATGACGCCTTGGCGGCGCGCTGTCTCGTTGTAGTTGGCAAGCCACTGATTCCAGATCGCGCCTGGTGCCAGCGGAAAATCGTAACGCTTGAGCGGCGCCCCAAAGCGCCGAATTTCGTTGTCGAAGACGGCGCCGACGGTCACGATGCCCGGCGCCGCCCACGTTTCAGTGCGCACGCTGTCGACCGTCGGGCCAATTTGGGTGATCCGTGCGGAAATGCCGTCCGGTCCTACGGCGACGATCTCTTGCGTTTCCTCCCAGGTCACCGGGACGCGGAAGCCGTCTTGCGCGCGATAGACCCACCGATCGCCGATCCGATATACGGGCGCCGGCGCCGGCGGCCCCGCGCTGCCACCGACAGAAACGCACCCGGCCAGCACCGAAGCACTGGCCGTTGCGAGCAGGAAGGAGCGGCGGTTCATGTCCTTTAGACCGCGCTTGCCCCGACAGTTTTCAGTCGAACGCGGATCGCCTTACTTGTCTCCATCGGCATCTCCATCTCCGTCGGTGATCGCGCCCTTGCTCGCCGTTGAAACGAGTTTCATATATTTTGCGAGCAAGCCGCGCGTGTACCGGGGCGGTGGCGGCTTCCACGCCGCGCGCCGGCGAGCCAGCTCTTCGTCGGGCACGTTCAACTGGAGCAGCAGTCGATGCGCATCGATGGTGATGGAATCGCCTTCCCGCACGAGCGCGATGGTGCCGCCGACATACGCTTCCGGGGCCACGTGGCCCACGACCATCCCCCACGTGGCGCCGGAAAAACGGCCATCGGTGATGAGTCCCACCGACTCGCCCAGCCCCTGACCGATGAGCGCTGACGTGGGCGCGAGCATTTCTTGCATCCCCGGGCCGCCTTTGGGTCCTTCATAACGGATCACGACGATGTCGCCGGCGACGATCTTCTTTTGCGTGATGGCGTCCATCACTTCCGGCTCGGAGTCGTACACCCGCGCGGGGCCGGTGATCGCGGGATTCTTGAGTCCGGTGATCTTGGCGACACATCCCTCGGGAGCGAGATTGCCGCGCAGGATCGCCAAGTGACCTTGCGCGTACAACGGTTCGGCAAACGGCCGGATCACGTCTTGTTGGCGTTGCGCTTGCGCGGGAACGCGGGCGAGCTCATCCGTGATCGTGCGGCCGGTGATCGTCATGCAGTCACCGTGCAGCAGGCCGGCTTCGAGCAGTATTTTCAGCACCTGCGGGACGCCACCCACGTTGTGGAAATCGATCGCGACGTACTTGCCTGAGGGCTTCAAGTCGCACAACACCGGCACGCGTTTGCGCACCCGCTCAAAGTCATCGATCGACCATTCGACTTCGGCCGCCGCGGCGATTGCCAGGTAGTGCAATACCGCGTTGGTCGAACCGCCGGTCGCCATCACCAGCGCGATGGCGTTCTCGATCGAACGCCTGGTAATGATGTCGCGCGGTGTCAGGTTCGCTTCGATCGCCGCGATCAGGACGCGCGCGGAATCCGCCGCCGAAACCGCTTTCGCAGGGCCGGGAGAGGGCATTTGCGACGAGCCCAGGAGGCTCATGCCGAGCGCTTCGAATGACGACGACATCGTGTTCGCCGTGTACATGCCGCCGCACGCGCCCACCGACGGGCATGCGTTGCGCTCGATGCCGTCGAAATCGTCTTGCGTCATTTTGCCGGCGATGATCGCGCCGACCGCCTCGAACGGAGACACGATCGTCAGCGCCTGGCCCTTCCACTGTCCGGGCAGGATCGTGCCCGCATAGACATAGATGCCGGGCACATTCATCCGCGCCATCGCCATCATGCCGCCGGGCATGTTCTTGTCGCAGCCGCCCACGACCAGCACGCCGTCCATGCACTGGCCATTGACCGAGGTCTCGATGGCGTCGGCGATCACTTCGCGCGACAC
>JBPCLS010000140.1:0-8520 GCA_051003055.1 Casimicrobiaceae bacterium | reverse complement strand
TGCTGCGCAGGCCATGGTCGCAGACGCGAGGCTGGTTACCAAGGACAGGCTCATGCGCAAGCATTGCGCAAAAGCGCTTTGGTAAAACCGGGGCTTCAGGAAGTCGTGTGGGTAACTTGCGCCGCGTTCGCCGCCGCATGAAGATGGGTGCTCCCCGCGAGTGCCGTGCCGACCCTCTTCTTGAACCTGGGTTCAAGATTGGTCGCCTGCCGGAGCCTTAAGGCGCTTCCACGTGGGAGCGCACACCGGCTCGCAATGGGCAATAGGCAATCTCGCTACGAGAGCATTGGTTCAAAGAGACACTGGCCAGCTCGAACACCGCAGGGAACGTGGAACGATTGCGCCGCTACTGCTACTGTCTGCCCGCCTAAGCAAACGGACGATTCAGAACAGCGTTTCCTGACCCGCCATCGCCTGATCGATCGCGGTCTGCATCGCCTTGATTCTACCCCGCGCGTCCGCTCCGTCAACCTCGGTCGCCGGCATTCGCGGCGACGCGCGCCGCTCGCGCAGCAGTTCGTTGGCGATGTTGAGCGCCGCCATGACGGCGATGCGATCGGCACCGCTGACTTTGCCGGCGTCCCGGATCTCGCGCATGCGCCGGTCCAGAAATGCCACGGCCTCCAAGAGATCGTTGCGCTCATGTTCGCGGCAAGCAATCTTGTACTCTCGCCCCACGATCTGCACGTCGAGCTGAACCTTCGAGTCACCCGTTGCTGTTGGTTTGGGCGTCATTCGGCGGGCATCCTGGCGATCAAGGCATCGAGCCGCACGCCCGCTTGCGTCACGCGCCGATGCAAGTCCCGGTTATCCGACAACGCTGCCGCCAAGTCCCGCTGCAATGCGTCGTTCGCCGAGCGCAGCGAGTAGGTGTGCGCGATCAGCGTGGACAGCTTGCCCTCGAGTTCCTTGAGATCCTGTTCCATGTTTTGAGCCGTGAGATTCGCTGACTAACGATAGTGGCGGCGTGCGCGTACGCCGTCAACCCAGGAGCGCGCCCGCTCATCGGTTGCCGCTGGCTTTGCGCCATCATTCGGCTTTCCTGCAACGCACACGGATTCAGGAAACCTCTGACGGGTCTGTCGCCAGCGCAGAGTATTTCACGGCGACGATTTCGATCTCGTCGATGCCCCCGGGTGTCGTCAGCGTCACGAAATCGCCTTGGCGTGCCTTGATGAGAGCCCGCGCCATCGGTGACACCCAACTGATATACCCGCGCGCCGGGTCGATCTCGTCCACACCCACAATGCTGATAGTCCGTTGTTCTCCGCGGACGTTGTCCACGGTCACGGTCGCGCCAAAGTAGATGCGGTCGGAGTCTTCCGCGCCTTCGCGCGCCGTCGGGTCGACGACTTCCGCACTGTCGAGCCGCTTGATCAGAAATCGAATGCGTCGGTCGACTTCGCGCAACCGCTTCTTGCCGTAGATGTAATCCCCGTTCTCGGACCGGTCACCGTTGCTCGCCGCCCACGCGATGGTCGCCACGAGCTGCGGCCGCTCCTTGGTCACCCGTTGGTCGAGTTCCCTCTTCAACCGCGCGAAACCGCCCGGCGTCATATAGTTTTTCGTACCGGCCGGAAGCGGCGACGTTACCTCGGGCGCTTCATCTTCCTCGGCGTCGGATTCGCGGGTGAATGCCTTGTTCATGCGTCGTCTTGTATTAAGGCCGCTCTCTTCTTAAGCGAGACGCGGATTATAGCCGTTGGTATAATCAACGATATACATGGAAGGCGTGGCACCTATTGCCGCGCCGCGCGCGTGGCCAAGAAGCTCTACATCCGCACCTTCGGCTGTCAGATGAACGAGTACGACTCGGATCGGATGGCAGACGTCTTGCACACCGCGGAAGGGCTTGACCTGACCGATCGTCCGGAGGCTGCGGACGTCATTCTATTCAACACCTGTTCGGTCCGCGAAAAAGCGCAGGAACGCGTCTTTCACGATCTTGGGCGCGTGCGAGGCCTCAAGGCAGCGAATCCCGCTCTGCTGATCGGCGTAGGCGGGTGCGTGGCATCGCAGGAAGGTGCGGCGATCGTCAAGCGGGCGCCTTTCGTCGACATCGTGTTCGGCCCGCAGACGCTGCATCGGCTGCCCGATCTTCTCGCCCGCCGCCGGGCGAGCGGCCGCCCTCAGGTGGATGTGAGCTTCCCGGAGATCGAGAAGTTCGACCATTTGCCTCCGGCCCGGGTCGAGGGCGCCACCGCCTTCATCTCGATCATGGAAGGCTGCAGCAAGTATTGCTCGTTCTGCGTCGTGCCCTACACGCGCGGAGAGGAGTTTTCGCGCCCGTTGTCCGACGTACTGACCGACGTCGCGGACTTGGCTGATCAAGGTGTTGCGGAGATCACACTTTTGGGGCAGAACGTCAATGCCTACCGTGGCCGATCTGCGGGAAGGACCGGCGAACCCGACGGAGGGTTGCCCGTGGTTGCGCTGAAAGCAGCCGACGACGTCGACTTCGCCGCCCTCATCGAGTACGTCGCCGAGGTGCCCGGCATCGAACGCATCCGCTACACGACGTCGCACCCAAAGGACATGTCGTCGCGACTCATCGATCTCTACGGCACCATCGACAAGCTGGTCGACCATCTGCACTTACCGGTGCAATCCGGATCCGATCGCGTTCTCGCGGCGATGAAGCGTGGTTACACGACCTTGGAATACAAGTCGATCGTGCGGCAACTGCGCAAGAAGCGCCCAGGGCTGTCGCTGACGTCGGACTTCATCGTCGGGTTCCCTGGCGAGACCGACGATGATTTCGCCCGCACGATGCAACTGGTCACCGACGTCGATTTCGACGGCGCATTCAGCTTTCTTTATAGCCCCCGACCGGGCACACCGGCCGCCGAACTGCCCGATCCGGTTCCCCGCGACGAGAAACAGGCACGCCTCACGCGGCTGCAGACGCTCTTGGACGCGCAATATCGTGCCAGAAGCGACGCGATGGTCAGCTCGCGCCAGCGGGTGCTCGTCACCGGGCACGCAGCCAAAGACGCGCGTGAGCTGTCGGCACGCACCGGGAACAATCGTGTTGTCAATTTCAAAGGGGATGACTCGCTCGTGCACACGTACGTCGACGTGACGATTACCGCCGCGCTGGCACACTCGTTGCGTGGCCAGCTTGTCGCCGTTTGAATTCGGATGCGCGCGCCACGCATCGGCGCGTCTTTACAGCACAGGGAGTTGCCGATGACTACCGTCGTATCGACTGATCGGGCCGCCCGATGGGCGCTCGTCGCGATTGTTACTGCGCTAGTTGCGGCGTTGGTGAGCGGATGCGCAACATTGCCTCCCGGCCGAGAACCTTCCAGAGCCGCTAGTTCCAGCGACATCGCCGAGGTCGCAGCTGCCGTAGCCGCGGCAACGTCCACCACGACTCCGCCCGCGCCGACAGCACCCGGCGTCGCACCCCGATCCAACGTTGCCGTTGCGGCGGCGGCCGCTGTAGCGGCCGCGCAGGGCCAAAGCAGGTCGTTCGTCGATGTCGTCAAAGACGCGAAGGAAGTACCGGGGTTCTTCCCGATCTGTACCAGGGATGACAAAGTCTGGATCGAAATTGCCCCTGAGCGTCTTGATCAGGCATTTTTCTTTCAACTCAACAATGCGCGGGGAATCGGCGAGAAAGGTGTGTACGGCGGTATGATGGGGTTAAGCCATGTCGCCCGCTTCAAGAAGATCGGCAATTATGTCCAGTTGATCGCGCGCAATTACCGCTTTGCCGCCAAAGAAGGCACGCCGATGGCGCGGATGGTCAGAGAGGGCTTTTCCGACAGCCTCCTTGGCGCAGCGGCGGTGGCGAGCCAGCCGCACCCGGAGCGCAAGTCGATTCTGATCGAAGCGAATGCGCTGCTGCTGGCCGACTTCGCTGCCGAAACTCGATTCGCCCAGGGAGTGCACCAGCGCGGCTATGTTTTCGACCAGCGCAATTCGTCGATCGAACGGTCGTTCAACAACGCGGATCAACTGTCGTTTTTCGTGCTCGCGCATTACACGAGCCCGAAGGCGGGATTGCCTCCGGCGCCGGCTTCGTCATCCGCGTCCAACCCGTTCCCGCGCTTTGAAAACTTGCCCGATCCGCGCAGTCTGTTCCTGGGTCTGCAGTACAGCTTCGCCAAAGTTCCCGAGCCGATGCGGCCGCGCCTGGCCGATCCGCGTATCGGTCACTTTACCGACGAAGTCTGGGACTTCACCGACGATCAGCGCTACACCGCGCGCAAAAATTATATTTCGCGGTGGCGGCTCGAGAAAAAAGACCCGAGCGCTGCGCTGTCGGAACCGGTGCAGCCCATTGTTTACTGGATCGACCGCAACGTGCCGGAGAAATACCGCGGAGCGGTGCGCGAAGGCATTCTCGAATGGAACAAGGCGTTCGAGAAGATCGGTTTTGCGAATGCCTTGCGCGCCGAGGTGCAACCCGACGACGCCGACTTTGAAACCTCCGACGCGCGGCACGCCACCGTGCGCTGGTTCGTCGCGACCGACACGGGATTCGCGATCGGGCCCAGCCATACCGATCCCCGCAGCGGCGAAATTCTGGACGCCGACGTCGCGATACCCGATATCTGGGCGCGTGGCGATCGGCGTTTCATCCGCGAGGACGTCGCCGGGCTGTGGCCCGCGGTCGACTCGTCCAAGGACAATCACGGGCGCGACGCTCGCTACTGCACGTACGCGCACGACGCGCTCGCCGAAATGGAATTCGGTCTCGATCTGCTCGTCGAACGCGGGGACATCGAGCCCGACAGTCCGGAAGCGGACGCGTATGTCCTCGCTTCGCTCAAGTCCGTGGTCATGCACGAGGTCGGGCATACGCTGGGCATGCGCCACAACTTTCGCGCATCGACGATCTACCCGCTCGACAAGCTCTCCGACAGGATGTTCACGCGCGAGCACGGTCTGTCCGGATCGGTGATGGACTATTCGCCGGTCAATCTCGCACTGAAAGGCGAGCTCCAGGGCGAGTTTCACCAGTCGGTTTTGGGACCTTATGATTTCTGGGCGATCGAATACGCTTACAAGCCGATCGATCCCTCCGAGGAAAAAGGAGAACTGGCGCGGATCGCGGGACGCGGCGCCTCCAATCGATTGCTCGCGTTCTCGTCGGATGAGGAAGTGGTGGCGGGTATGGACCCTGCCGCGAGCCACTGGGATTTCGGCGACGAGCCGCTTGCCTTCCTCGAGCGGCGATTCAAGCTGACGAGTGAGCTGTGGCGGCGTTTGCAGCGCAAGGAACTGGCGCAGGGACAAGCCTACGACTCGCTGCGCCGCAGCTTCGACGCGGGGCTCCGGCAAACCGTGCGAGCCGCGCAGACGTCGACCAAATACATTGCCGGGGTGGCGTACGTCCGCGACTTTGCCGGCAGCGGCCGCAATCCGCTGACGCCGGTCGCACCCGAAAAGCAACGCGCGGCGCTAAAGCTGCTGGCCGACGGCATCTTTTCCACCGACAGTTTCAAATTCGAACCCGAGTTCATGCAACGGATGGGGGTCGACTACCTCCAGGTCCAGTGGCCCAACGTCAATCCCGATTTCAGCCTAATCCAGCGCGTCCTCGCGCTCCAGTCCGGCGCGCTTGCGAAGCTGATGAGCGACGCCACCGCATCGCGGCTCCTTGATTCCGAGGTGAAGACCCGAGCCGACGCGAAGGCGTTCCGCCTGTCCGAGCTCTACACGACGCTGCACGGCGCAATCTGGAGCGAGCTCAAGACCGGGCGGGATATCGATCTTTTCCGCCGCAATCTGCAGCGGGAACATACCAACCGGGTCGCGAGCGCACTGCTGCGGTCAGCCGCTTCGATGCCCGCCGATGCGCGCGCGCTGCTCAGGGTCGAAGCAAAGACGCTGCGCACCGAAATCGCCGCTGCGCAAAAACGTTCCAGCTATTCGCCCGAGGCCAAGGCGCACCTCGTGGAAGCGCTGGCGACGCTGGACGAAGCGCTGCGAGCGCCGCTCGTACGGCAAAGCCTTTGACCGCAGAAGGCCGCGACTCCCGGCTCGCGCCATCCGCGGAGCGAGGGCGGACGCAAGCTAAATTCTCGGTCGTGCCGGTCGACAACCGGGCACTGGCGAACCTATGCGGCCCGCTCGATGCCAACTTGCGCCAGATCGAAGCGGCGCTCGACGTCGCGATCAGCCGGCGCGGTGGCGCATTCACGGTCGCAGGCGAACGCGCGCAGGCCGAGCGTGCCGCCGAAGCATTGAAACGATTCTACGACGCCTCCGACAAGCCGCTGTCGGTGGACGAAATCCAGTTGGGCTTAGTCGAGATTGCCAGCCAGTCGGATGCGCAAACGCCGGCCGATTCCGATGCCGACGACTCGCCCCGTTTGCGCACGCGCCGCGCCGACTTGCATGGCCGAACGCCCAACCAGGTTGCGTATCTGAAGGACATCGGCGGTCACGACATCACATTCGGCATTGGTCCCGCCGGCACCGGCAAGACCTACCTTGCCGTCGCCTGCGCAGTGGATGCACTCGAGCGCGACACGGTGAAGCGCATCGTCCTCGTGCGGCCGGCGGTTGAAGCCGGCGAGCGATTGGGTTTTCTCCCCGGCGATCTTGCGCAAAAGGTCGACCCGTATCTGCGGCCGCTCTATGACGCTCTCTACGATCTCATGGGCTTCGAAAAGGCGGCCAAGCTCTTCGAACGCACGACAATCGAACTGGCGCCGCTCGCCTACATGCGCGGCCGCACGCTCAACCATTCGTTCATCATCCTGGACGAAGCGCAGAACACGACACCCGAGCAGATGAAAATGTTCCTGACGCGAATCGGCTTCGGCACCAAAGCGGTCATCACTGGCGATGTCACCCAGATCGACCTCGCACGTGGTCAGAAAAGCGGGTTGATCGAAGCGGAACGCATTCTCTTCGGTGTGCGCGGCCTCGCGTTCTGCAAATTCACCAGTGCCGACGTCGTGCGCCATCCGCTCGTGCAAAAAATCGTCGACGCGTACGACCGCGAGAGCGAGAGAGTGCACGGCGAGGGGAGTTGATCCGGCGGATGAATCGCACGGCAACCGACCGCACGCGCAAGACGCAGACGCGCGGCCAAGACCCGGGATTGCCGAAGCTCGCGCTCGCTGTGCAATACACGACTAGCGACGCCGCTTTGCCGACGCGCGCGCAGGTGCGTCACTGGGTGCGTGCCGCGCAGGAGATGGACGCCACGGTGACCGTACGGTTCGTTGGCGCGATCGAGGGACGCGCGATCAACGCTAAGTTCCGCGGCAAGGACTACGCGACCAACGTGCTGACGTTCGTGTACGATGACGGTTCCCCGCGCGCCGGCGACATTGTGCTGTGCGCGCCGATCGTCTGCCAGGAGGCTGCCGCGCAAGGCAAGCCACTGGCCGCGCACTATACGCACCTGGTCGTTCACGGCATGTTGCACCTGCAGGGTTACGATCACGAGCGGGACGCCGATGCGGCCCCGATGGAAGCGCGCGAGACGATGATTCTCGCGCGGCTTGGGCTTCCCGACCCCTACAGCGTTGCCACGACGTGACGCGCGGTACAGCGATGGGCGAGAGCGGCAAGTACGGCGACAAGCCAACCTTGCGCGAACGCTTTTCCGCGCTCCTGACCCGCGAACCCGAAGACCGCGAGCAACTGCTGCTGCTGCTGCGCGGCGCGTTCGAGCGCCGGCTGCTCGACGCCGACGCACTGTCGATGATCGAGGGCGTGCTGTCGGTGTCGGAAACGACCGTACGCGACATCATGATCCCGCGCGCGCAGATGGACTGTGTGTCCATCGACGACGAGCCGCCGGATTTCATCCCCCAGGTTGTCGACACTCGCCACTCGCGCTTCCCGGTCATCGGCGAATCCAAAGACGATGTCGTCGGCATTCTGCTCGCGAAGGAACTCCTCAATTACTACGCGAATCCGGAAGCTTTCAACCTGCGCGACACGCTGCGACCCGCGGTATTCGTGCCGGAATCCAAGCGCCTGAATGTCCTGCTGCGCGAATTCCGCGCAAACCGCAATCACATTGCCATCGTGGTGGACGAGTACGGCGGCGTGTCTGGCCTCGTGACCATCGAAGACGTACTGGAGCAGATCGTCGGTGACATCGACGACGAATACGACTTCGACGAATCTCAGGACAACATCATCGCCGAGGCCAACGGCCGCTTCCGCGTGAAGGCGCAGACCGAGATTGCCGACTTCAACGAGCATTTCGGAACATCGTTCGGGAACGAGGAATTCGATACCGTGGGCGGCCTTGTGCTGCGCGCATTCGGACGCCTGCCCAAGCGCGGAGAAATGACTACGCTCGAGGGCTTGCGCTTCCGCGTCTTGCGCGCCGACAGCCGGCGGCTACACACGCTGCATATCGAACGGATTCCGCCACCGGCCGAGAACGCGGAAGGGACCTAGTGTCCCGAGTCGACCTCCGGCACGGCGTCGACTCTTTTCACAAGAACTAACGACTCGCGGGACACTGATGCCGATGTACGACGCGCCCGCCCGATGAAGTTCGGGCTGGCGCTGGCATTGTCCGTTGGCGCCGGTGCC
>JBPCLS010000139.1:0-3134 GCA_051003055.1 Casimicrobiaceae bacterium | reverse complement strand
CGTGGCACCGGCGAAATGCTGGTCAAGGTCAGGGAAGGGGACAAAACTCGTGACGTCGTGAAATGGACCGCAAATGCCGACGTGCCCAAGGCTGATGCGAGCGGAAAAGCGAGCTATGCAATGGCAGCGCAGGTAACCGGCGATGCGGTCAAGTTCGTCGTCAACGGCAAGGAGGTCGGCTCGGTGAGCAAAGTTGGATTGCCGACCGAAGGCATCGCGGGTCTCCGGATCAATCACAACCTGCACCTCAAAGTCTCACCGGTATCGATTCAGACTCAGTGATCAAAAAAGGCGCGGCGGCGCTGCTGCTTGCAGCGCTGCTGTTCGCCGGATTTCGATCGATCGGACCGCTGCCACCGCTTGGCCCATTTCTCGACGCTGCAAACGGCGTCTGGTCGACAGCGGCCTCAGGCGGGCTTCCTCCAGTGGAAGCCGCACGGATACCGGGTCTCACCGCCAGCGTCGAAGTGATCTTCGACGATCGGGGCGTGCCGCATATCTTCGCATCGACCGAAGATGACGCCTACCGCGCGCTCGGATTCGTTGTGGCAAGAGACCGTCTCTTCCAGATGGAGGCGCAGACCAGGGCTGCATCCGGGAGGCTGAGCGAATGGGCCGGCCCGAGCGCGCTCGAGCTCGACCGGAAAAGCCGAAGTCTCGGCCTCGCCTGGGGCGCAGAAAAGAAGTTCGCGGCCTACGACCGCAACACTCCTGGCTACCGGGCGATCGCTGCCTACGCCGACGGCGTCAACGCATGGATTGTCCAGATGCGTCCTCGTGATCTCCCTGTGGAATACCGGCTGCTCAACACCCGCCCAATTACATGGGAGCCCATACGTTCCCTCTATTTCTTTTCGAGGATGGCGCTGACGCTCGGCTTTAATGACGCGAGCTTTCGCCGCCTTCGTGCGCAAGCTCTCGTCGGCAAGGCGGCAGCCGACGCACTTTATCCGGTGAACAGCCCCATTCAACAGCCGATCCAACCCAATGGGCTGGCTGTAGCGCGAGTCGATGCGAGTCCCATTCCGCCGCCGGGAAGCGTCGACGCTGCTGCGACAGCGGCGTACAAGGTGCGCGAGTCGATGATCGCGGCGCTGGGCATGTCAAAGCCCAATGAGTACGGCGATGCACACGGCAGCAACAACTGGGCGGTGTCGCCGCGCCGGACGAAAGGAAAGTACGCCTTGCTCGCTGGAGATCCGCATCTCGACCTGTCATTGCCATCGGTGTGGTACGAGATGCACATCTCGGTCGCCGGAAAACTCGACGTTGCCGGTGCCGGATTCCCGGGAGTGCCGGGCGTCATCATCGGATTCAATCGCGAGGTCGCGTGGACATTCACGAATACGGGGTCTGACGTTCACGACTACTACTACGAGTCAGTCGACGACGCGGCGAGCCCGAAGAGATACCGGATCGATGGCGAATGGCGCGAGATCGAGCGCCGCGTTGAAGCGTATCGCGACAAGAGTGGCGCCACGATTCGGACCGACACTCTTTACTTCACCCATCGCGGCCCGATGACGCGTCAGCTCGGCCAGTGGTTGTCGATGCGGTGGACCGCGCACGACAATTCCCGGGAGACCGACAACTTCATGCGGCTGGGCTACGCGCGTAATGTCGGGCAGTGGCTCGAGGCGATGAAAGACTACGTCGTGCCCACCCAGAACGGTCTTGTCGCCGACAGAGGGGGAAATATTGCGATACGCGCTTCGGGCCGATATCCGCTGCGACCGGCCGATGGCCGTGGCGATGTCGTTCGCGACGGCTCGAAGTCCGGCAGCGACTGGACCGGATCACTTTCGGTGGACAAATATCCGTTCTCGCTCAATCCCGCCCAGGGTTATCTCGCGTCCGCCAACCAGCAGCCCGTAGATCCGCTGCAGAACGACAGCTACATGGGATCCGACTGGTACTCGCCGTGGCGCGGCATCCGGATCAATGAGCTGCTGCGTGCGGACTCAGCGGTAACTCCGGACGCGATGCGGCGCTATCAGACCGATCCAGGCAGCGCACGGGCCGATTTCTTCGTCCCGGCATTTCTTGCCGCCGCTGCCAGCGAAGACAGCGCCGGCCGTGGCAGCACGCGACTACGCGAAGCTGCGTCGCTGCTCGGAGATTGGGACAGGCGCTACGTACGGGACAATCGACGGGCGGTACTTTTCGAAGCGGCGATGGATGAGCTCTCTGAACGCACGTGGGACGAGCTCATCGGCGATTCCGCGTTAAAGGAGCCAGGCAGGAGCGTATCGCTGCCAGAATCGCAGATGCTGGTGGTATTGATGCGCTCGCCGGCGAGCATCTGGTGGGACGACAGGCGAACGGAGAATGTCGAGAAGCGCGACATGATCCTGGCGGCCAGCCTGAGTGCGGGTATGATGAAGATCACATTGGAGCACGGCGGTGCGGGTTCCGAAGGCTGGCTGTGGTCGAAGGCGAGAACGGCCAACATCTACCATCTCCTGCAGATTCCGGCGTTCTCCCGGTTGGGCATTCCCGTCCAGGGCGGGCCGTCGACTCTGAGCCCGTCTGGCGGTGCAGGCACTCAGGGTGCCAGCTGGCGAATGGTGGTGGAGCTTGGACCGGAACTCCGCGCCTGGTCCATCTATCCGGGCGGGCAGTCCGGCGCCCCCGCCAGCCCGCGCTATACCGACAGGCTGTCCAGGTGGAGCAACGGGCAGCTCGACCGCGTGCTCTTTCCACGAACCCCTGCTGACCTCGACAAAGCGAGGGTCGCTTCCCGGCTTACCCTCAGGCCCCGGTAGAGTGCGGGCGGTAGTCAAGTTCCTGCTGCTGTCCGAAGCTTTCGCGGTGATGACCTTCGGACTTGGCTGGTGGACCGTGCCGATCGTCGCGGCGCTTTGGGGGATTTTTGGCGCACCCGTGGAAAGGCGCGCCGGCTTCGCCGCGCTGTGCGCTGCTTTTGGGTGGGCGTGCCTGCTGGTGCTGCATGCAACGCGGGGTTCGCTGTCGGCGGTTGCGGCGCAGATTGGAGAGTTGATGTTCGTCCCTCCGTTTGCCCTTTACTCCGCAACGCTGATTTTCCCGGCGCTCCTGGCATGGAGCGCCGCCACTCTCGCCCCGATGTTACGGCGCCGCTGAATTGCCGAGCTGTGTCATCATCGGGTTTGCGG
>JBPCLS010000138.1:0-25406 GCA_051003055.1 Casimicrobiaceae bacterium | reverse complement strand
GGCCATGGTTGCGGCGACCTTGGGGAACACCTGCATGATCTCTTCTTTGGTGATTGTGGGTTGCATGATTGCCATTACTCCATCTTGAAGCCGCCATCGACATTGAACACCGCGCCCGTCACGTAATCCGCGAAGCGCGAGGTCAGGAACCACACCGCATACGCCACTTCCTCCGCCTTGCCGTAGCGTTTGAGCAGAATGCGCGCCAATACATCATCGCCGGCGAGGTCGCGCACCGGCTGCGACATTTCGGTTTCGATGACACCCGGCGCGACCCCATTGACCGTGATCTTGCGCGGCGCAAGCTCCACCGCGAGCGAGCGTGTGAACGCGTTGATCGCGCCTTTGCTGGCCGCGTAATTGGTCTGTCCGCGTCCGCCTTTTTCGCCGGCGACTGAGCTCACATTGACGATCTTGCCCGAGCGCTGCACGATCATGTGCGGAACGACGGCGCGGGTTACATTGAAGACGCCGCCGACATTCGTGTCCAGCACGATCTGCACATCCTCGTCGACGAACGCTGCAAGTTGATTGTCGCGAATCATGCCGGCGTTGTTGACGAGGATATCGATCCGGCCGCAGCGTTCGGCCACGCGGTCGACCGCGGCGGCGCACGCCTGTGAATCGCGGATGTCGACCTTATCCGACGCAATTTTGTTTCCTCGCGCATCCGCCGCGGCCACCACGCTGTCGGCGGCGGCCACATTGTCACGATAGAAAAACGTGACGTCCACACCCTCCGCAGCGAGCAACTCGACGATTGCGCGGCCGATGCCGCGGCTGCCGCCGGTGACAATTGCCGTCCTGCCGGCGAGTCCTGAATCCAGCATGGTCAGCCCGAAATGGCGAAACCGCCATCGACGACCAGCGTATGCCCGTTGATCATCTGCGCCTCGGGCAAACAAAGCAGATACACAGCACCTGCCACATCCTCGGGTGTCAATACCGGCCCCGCGGGGGCCCGCTGGGCGAAATCGGCGAGCAGCTGCGCTCGATTCGGAAACGATGCGAGCGCATCGGTCGCGACGACTCCGGCGCTGACCGCGTTCACCCGAATTCCGCGCGGTCCTAGCTCCTGCGCCAACGTACGCACCAACGACTCGAGCGCGGCTTTGGAGGCGCCGATGAATCCGTACGCGGGCATTGCGCGCTGCGCGCCAAGGCTCGACATCGCAATGATCCGCGAGCCATGCCCCATTAGCGGAAGGCCACGTTGGGTGAGCAGATTGAGCGCGAACGCATTGGTTTCGAGACACCAGCGCCAATGTTTGAGTGTCATCTCCACTGCAGGTTTTAAAACGCCGCTCGCCGCGTTGCTCACGAGAATGTCCAGATGGTCGAACTGCCGTCCGAATTCGGCGAACATTTCGTCGACACTCTCAGGCATCCCTACGCTCGCCTGAATGGCGCACGCGCGCCGCCCCATCGCTTTTAGTTCCGCGCATAGCGCTTCTGCTTCGTCGCTGCTGTTGTAATAATTCACCGCGACGTCGGCGCCCTCGGTTCCGAGCTTGCGCGCAATCGCGCGGCCGATCCCGCGTGCTGCACCCGTGACGAGCGCAACTTTCCCGGTCAAGGGACCTTGCATGCTATGAATCCCTGCGTTGGCGACGCCGGGCGCTTCTTCTAAGCGAACGGCGCGGGCGGGCAAAAACCGGTATTCTAACCGCCCGGCTGGGCAGGGCCGTGGTGCGCCTCGCTAACGTTGCAGTGCGGCCCGCCTGGCGCGGATGAGACGCTGGGCTTCGAGCACCCAATGCTTTTTGATGCTGTACCAGACGTCAGCCGCCCACGTGACGCCGCCGACGACTTCCGACGTGCGGTCCAGTTCCGCATCGCGGCCCGGAACATAGGCGTTGATCCGGTTCCGTGCTTGCGCGTCGTGCGGGAGATCATGCGTCACGGGTACGGTGACGTGGTTGTAGGTCGCGGGCAGGACGACGTTGCGGACATTCGCTGTACCGTTGTTCTCGTACCGGCTGTCCAACGGGTTGCCGGGGAAGCTCAATGCGAAAAAATCCAGGCCAATGAACTAGCCGGTGAACTCGTCCACCGTGTCCGGAATTCGGCGCAGGTTGGCGAAGTTTTCCCATTGGTTTGGAAGTACGAGCGCCCATCCGCCGGCGCCCAATGCCGACGCATATGCGGCCGACAGGCCTACCACCGGCCGTTCGCGGCCCGTCAGCGGGTCGCTGACAGTCGTCCGGTTCTCGGCTGCGTCGGTCAGCGGGTTCCAGACCGCGATGCGGTCACTGTACTGGCCAGCCAGTGCCTTCAGGATTCTTACCGCGTACAAGCCGCCTTGGCTGTGGCCGATGATCATGGGCCGCATACCGTCACGCTCGTAGTGCCACGCGAGGATGCCCGCGAGCCGCGCCGTGCTGGTGTACGGACTGTACGACCAATCGCCGTGACCAGGATCGCGGATCATCGCTTCGGGATATCCCATGCCAACCAGGAATTCGCCGAACGAGTTCATGACCAAGTGGACCGGATAGATGCCGCCGTGCAGCAGCATGATCCGCGGCGCCGGACCCTTGGCCAGGACACTCTGGACATCCTGATCGGATACGCTGGCGGGATTGAGCGCAAGAATCCGATCTTCCAGCGCCCGATCGAGCGGCCGCGCTTGCTTTACGGAATCGAGCGATGTGAACGGTGTTGTAGCGCAGCCGGCAACGGTAAGCGCGAAGACAACTGTCAACACACGGCGGTAATAGTGGGTATACGAGTTAAGATGCCAATTCATGGTGGCAGAGTCTCTAAAATAAAAAGAAGGTTGGAAATAAGGCGTTCGACCGTGGCCCGGTCAAACGCCGCGGTACGGTATGACACGCCGGCGATTAGCGAATTCCCGACGGTCGATATGGCCAGGACCAGCGGCGCAAGCGGCCCCGTCGAAACACCCCGTAAGTATCGCAGAGGTGGTGCCCGCGTGCCTGCTCCGGGCCAAAGAATCGTGACATTGAGCATCGTCAGACCTGCGAGAATCGCGTAGCTCTTCGAATGAAACCGTTCCCGGCGCTCACGCGAAAGAAATCGCCACAGCATACCGACCACTCCGAGCGCGAGCAACGTTTGCAAATAGAGCCGGTTGCGCTTGACTCGAGCCGTTTCGGCATGGATATCCAGCGCAAGTTCCCGCAGCGAAATGCCATCGGGAACCAGGTGCGCGACGCGAAACGAGCTCAAGAACTGGCCAAAGGTCGTCTGCGCTGCGGCTTCGATGTCTTCGCGGATGTTGATGATCGAAGCAACCGCCAGGTCGCGGCGGCGAGCCGCGTGACGGTCTGCCGGCACGAGAGGCGCGAGCGCATGGAGCAACAGCGCAAGCCACAAATCGTTGACCGTGACACCCCACGCCTTGGCGCTGCGCAGGATTTGGGCGAATTGCTCGGGAGGGACGGAGAAATGCGTGAAAGAGTTACGGGCATCGCGCAGATCGGCATAACGCGGCCGCACCGATCGGCGCAGACTTCCGGCCATCCTCGGCAAGTGCAACATCCCGTGGACCGCCGCACGAGCATGGCGCAAAAGCAGCCGCGTGTACGTCCGCGGATAGCGCCGCAATGGGGGTCGCACCTGCTTGGAGTCGTTCCGGCCGCTATATTCGTCCACGATCGCACGCAGCAGCACGACGATGGAATCGCCGCCGGCGATGAAAT
This sequence comes from Casimicrobiaceae bacterium, assembly GCA_051003055.1. GTDB lineage: Bacteria > Pseudomonadota > Gammaproteobacteria > Burkholderiales > Casimicrobiaceae > VBCG01. The sequence goes on along the minus strand of JBPCLS010000138.1, from coordinate 21,741 downwards.
GGTCGTAAGTGAGACCCAACCGGAATCCGGGTTCGTCGTCGATGGCAAAGAAACGGAACGGCGTCATCCGGCCCGTGCGCACAAAGGGTTCGTTCAACTGACGTTCGATCTCGGCATCCGTCGCCGCGACTGCACCACCCGCAGCCGGTAGGATACGCAACTCTGCACGCAACTCAGCGCGGCCGCCTACCGCGTCGAACGTGAATCGGCGCTGGCGCGCATCGAGCTCGTATCCCGTAAGCCCCGCCGCAGCGAGCGCCCGGTCGATCGCCTCCTGCAGGCGCCGCGCCTCGAGCGGTCCGGCCAGAAACACGACGTGAACCGAGTTGTACGGGTGAAGCTCGCGCCAACGCAGCATCGTCCGTTGAAACAAGTTGAGCCGGCCCTGCATCGCTACTCGGGTCCTCGCGCCAGGATCAGCCGCTGCGCTGCGAGGCACCAGTATTTTTTGACGCTGTACCAGATATCCGCGGCATGCAGGAGATTGGCCGAGTCGAACTCTTCGGCATCGGGCAACGCCGCTGGTGCGGTTCCCGGAACGTACTCGTCGATCCAGCGGCGCGTCCGGGGATGCGCCGCAAGATGCTGTGTGCGGGGCAGCGTTATGTGACTGTAGCTCTCGGGCAAGGTGACGTTGCGCACGCGCGCCGAGCCCACTGCTCGGTACGGCTCCGCATCCGGAAACTGGCCGGCGATCAGGTCCCACTCGAGGGCAAAACCGGTGAATTCCTCCACCGTATCGGGAATCGAACGCAGTTTCGCAAGCATCGACCATTGTCCCAGCACGAGTCGCGGCAGCTTGCCGGTCGCAAGCGCCGCAACGTAGGGAACCTGTAAGCCGACGACCGTGCGCGGTTGCCCGGTCAGCGGGTCGATGATCGTGACGCGGCTCTCCGCCTTGTCCGTACCGGGATTCCAGACCGGAACCGAGTCGTGGAACGCGCCGGCCAGTTCATGCAGCGTGCGGATCGCGAGCATGCCGCCTTGGCTGTGCCCGATCAGCAGCGGCATCATGCCGTCGGCCTCAAAATGCCAGGCGAGCGTGCCCGCGAGTTCTTCGCTGCTGCCGGAACTTGCGTACGTCAACGCGCCGTCTTGAGGCCTTCGCAGCCGATCGGCCGGGAAACCCATTGCGATCAAGAATTCGGCGAACGGCCGCATGGTCACCGCTGCGACGCTTCCCTGCAGCAGAACGATCCGCGGCGCCGGAGCGCGTGCGAGGATTTCCCGGACGTCGCGCGCGGTGATGCGCTCCGGCGACAGCGCAAGGATCTGCCGCGCAAGTGCTGCGTCCACCATGGCGCGCGGAAGGCGCGCTGGCTCCTGCGCATGCACCGCCCAGCCGACGCACAGGGTCGCGGCGGCGACCGCCACCCGGATGCACCGCCCTTTGTTGCGCCCCAGGATTATGCGCATCGGCAACAACGGGTCAGCGCTATGATCCGCGCGAAAACAAACGCGGGAAGAAGCGACCGGTCCCGCGCAAATACCGTTCGTAGGCGTCACCGTGCGTGCGCAGCAAGTGCATTTCCTCGTTGCGTGCCTTCAAGTTCATGAGCACGATGTGTACCAGAGCGACCATGAGCATCAGCGGCGTGGCCACGATCACCGCCGAAGAAAGCATGAGGAGTATCGAAAACGCGTAGATCGGGTGGCGAATGCGTTTGAACAATCCATCGGTGATGAGTGCGCTCTTGCGCGTGTCACTTACAGCCATGCGCCAGTCTGCGCCCATGCGAATCCAGCAAGCAACGGTCGCCGCGAGACTGAGCATCGCGCATCCCGCGACAAAGTAACGCAACGCCATGTAGCCCATTTCGTGCGCGAATGCCGGCACTGCGAGCCACGGATGACGGCTCGTCTGGGCCAGATACGGCAACGCGAGCCATAACGCAACGAGCGGCACCCAGACGACCCACATCAGGCGCTCGATGCGTTGCTCCAGAACAACGCCGACCGACTTGTGGGTCTGACGGCGAACGCGGCCAATCATGATCGCGACCCCAAGCCAGTAGGCCCATATGGTAGCCGTCAGCAGCAAAAGCGGAATATCGGTCTTGGACATCTTTTCGAGGACGGCAACGGGCGGTCGGTGCGGTACAGCGCGGGGAGATTACGTCAGCGCATGAGCGAGATCAATACTTGCACACCCGCGACGCTTCCGGCATCCGAATTGTGCCCCCTTCGCGCCGCTGTCCTTCTTCGTGCGCCCCCGTCCGCGTTCCGGCGTTATCATCCGAACGTTACTTCCGCAACCATTGCGATCAGCTCGCTACAATCAACCATGCCCACGTCCGAGCGCATTCCTATTTTGACCCAGTCCGGGGAAGCGCACGGAGCCGCCACGGACGCGGACGGACGCCTGCTGCTCCGCCCGGACGAAGTGCAGGCGCTGCTACGCCAATGTTTCGTGCGGTATCACGCGAAGCTGATGGAATCCATGCGGTCATCGCTGGAACAGACCAACGATCTGTTCGAAACACACAGTCACATCCCGAACGGCGAAGTCGAGGCATTCCGGAACAAGCGCGGCGAGTGGCTCGAGCGCTGTGACAAGACGCTGAAGCAACTGTTCGAGCGCCGCTTGGCTGGCCACCGGCGTCGCGGGCGCAGGCTCGACAGCGATGCTTCCGCCGCCTCGCTCAAGGTGCTAACGGCATTCGATCACGACAAGCAAGCGGCGCTGATCGCCGCGACGAAGTCGCTGACGCGCTTCACTCGCCGGGAACAGGACGCGCTTGATCTGCGCATCGACTTACTGTTGCGCGATGCGGAGCCGCGCGATATCGACAATCCATTCGGCATTCCCTACGTCCTCGATGCAATGGGATCGACCTCGCGCGCCGTGTATCCGAACCCGCGGATATGGCGGCCGTTGCTCGAGCGCCTGCTCGCCGACTCAACACCAGCATTCAACAAGCTCTACATTTCATTGAACCGCTTCCTCGCCGACCGCGGCGTGCTGCCGGAAATCAAGGCGGCGTTACGCGCGCGCAGCGATTTGCGGCCGGCCGACGACCGCGAACTGTTCAACACGTTCAGCCATATGCTGCACGACGCGGGTCAAGCGCTGCCCACCGATATCGTTGTGCCGGAAACGCTGTCCGATCCCGGGGCGCCACCTGGGTTGGTCTTTGCCGACAGGCCAAGTGCTGTTGCTGGGGGATCGGGCTCAGCACCGATGGTGGCGATTCCCGGCCTGCCTTCGGACGTCATGGCGCGGATCGCCCCGGTGCTCATGTCCGCTCCGGCCATCCTCGCCGGGCTCGTGAAGCTGGCAAGTGCCAGCGCGGGCGCGGGCGGCAAGGCGTCACGCGAAACGCCGGCGAACGCCAGCAACTTCCCCGATCTCGACCCGCTGATGGCGTTGGGTACGTCATCGCCGCTGTTCGCGACACTCGCCCAATGGCAACGCATCGATCTGCCGGCGGCGCTCGCGAAATTGGGGGGAGCGGCCGCTGGCGGCGACGCGGGGGTTGCCGTGCCGCGCAATCTCATCCCGCACATGCGTGCCGCAATCGTCGATCAGATCGCGAATCCCACCGACCGCATCACGATCGACGTGATCGCGCTGCTTTTCGATTACATCTTCCGCGACCCATCGATCTCCGAATCGCAGCGCACTATTTTCGGGCGTTTGCAGGTACCCATTGTCAAGGCCGCGCTGCTCGATCGCTCGTTTTTCTCCGAGCGCAAGCATCCCGCACGGCAGTTGCTCGACCATCTGGCGGAAGCGGCGATCGGGGCCGTCAACGACGAAGCCTACGGCATGGGGCTCGAGCTTACCGCGACCGGTGTCGTCGACGACGTTTGTCGCGACTTCGAGATCGACGTTGTCGTATTCAGAAATGCCGACGAAAAACTGCTGGCGTTTATCGATGCCGAGCGCATCAAAAGCACTGCCGCGCTCAAGGAAGACGTCGCAGGAGCGCTTGCAGCCGAAGAAGGCGAGGCGGACCGCGCCGAGGTACGCGCCCAGATCCGCGACAAGCTCGCGGGGCGCGACATTCCATTCGACGTCCGCTCGTTTGCGGAAACCGTGTGGGCGGACTACGTCACGGCATTGGCTCAACGCGGCGGCAGCGGCGAGGTTGAGGACGCGATGAGGACGCTCGATGACACGCTGTGGAGCATTGTCGCCAAGGAGCGCACCGCGCAAAAGGCGCGCTTGACCAAGATGATTCCTGCGTTGATCGGCGGTCTGCGCAAAGGTTGCGTGGCTTTGCGTATTCCGGACGAGCGGGCGGGCGCGTTTTTCGAGTCGCTCTATCAACTGCACATCGCGGCGATCAAGCCCAAGTTCGAAACCGCGCCGGGGCCTGCCAGCACGCCAGACATCCGCGCGCGAACACAAGCGGCAGACGCCGTGCCGGCGAACGACACTGCAGCGGAGGACGAGGCGGGACCGCAAACGTTGCCACTGCCGAATATCCACGATTACGTCAGCGAAATGGTCGTCGGCACGTGGCTCTCCTTCAACCGTCTCCGCGAGCCGATTCAGGCCCGGCTGACGTGGATCAGCCCGTTGCGCAGCAAGTACATCTTCACCAGCCGTGCGCGTTCGCGCGCGTTTGTCTACACGCCTGAAGAGTTGGCGTACGAACTGGGCTCGGGTCAGGTTTCGCTGGTCGTTGAACCGGTGCCGCTGTTCGATCGCGCGGTAAGCGCGGCGCTCGACAAGCTGGCGGCAAAAAAAGGCACCGCAAAGTCGCTCCCGCCGTTAGCCGCCTAGCACGCTAACGTGCCATCGGAATCTTCTGGTCCAGCACCGCCACCGCCGTGATCGCATTATCGGGAAACCCGTCGATCACCCGGTCAGAGTACGTGAGATAGGTCAGCGTGTTGCGCTTGACGTCAACGATGCGGACGACGCGCACGTGCTTGAAAATAAACGACGCGCCTTCCTTGAACACCTCTTCCTGTCGCGGCAACGGTTTCACGAAGCTGATCGGTCCCACCTGGCGGCACGCAACGGAAAACCGCGACGGATCATTCGCGAGCCCAATCGCCCCCTTGACGCCCCCCGTCTTGGCCCGCGAGACATAGCACGCGACCCCTTTGACCGACGCATCGTCGAACGCTTCGACGATCACTTTATGGTCGGGACCGATCAATTTGAACTCGGTGTCGACCGAGCCGATTTCTTCGGCAAAAATCGCGCATGGCCCAAAAGCCGCGATCACGGCAAACGCCTGCACTACGAATTTGCGATTTGCCATGCGTGTCAACTCCCGGCGCGGGCTCCTTTGATCGACGATGCTGCATCAAGGGAAGCCGTAAAGCCACGCACGTCCGCGATCAGCGAAGAACAATCCGTTTGCGGCCGCTGGCTGGGCGCAATGAACGGAATGAGCGCCGCCAACGGGGTCGCCACGACGCCAAGCCCAACCGCCACGCCGGTGCGCAAGGCGATGCCCGCGACGTCCGGCGTGATGGTTGGGTCTGCCAACGTACCGGTGATGAGAATCGGTCCGCGCAGCGCAAACAGGCTCCATTCTTTGGGATGGGCCACGATGCGTAAGTCGAGTCGTTCGTTACCCAGATCGATCAATCCCGCGCCTTCGAGCGTCGTATGCGCGGCGTCCAGGACGAGCGTCGAGACGTTAAGCCGCCCTTGCCGCGCCGAGAAATCGGCAACAAAGCAGCGGATAGGAACGTTGCGGTCGCCGGTCAAAAGTGCTGGCAACGCATTGGCGATATCCAGGTTCGCCAGGCGTAACGCCAAGTCGCTCATCTCGCCGCCGTTCATGACAAACGCCATTTGTCCACCGGCCGCATCCAGCATCGCCGCAATCGAATTGCCTTCGCCAGTGAGTCGTGCACGGCCATCCAGCGTGCCGACACTCGCCGACAGTGTCTTGAGCGACGGAAATAGCCGATTGAGATGCAGCCCAGTGAAGCGCATGTCCGCGGCCGACCGAATGACAGGCCGGCGGGCATTCATGACGACGTTGCCGTCGATGGAGCCGCCGGCCGCCCTGAAGCGGAGCGGGTCGAGCTTCAGCTCACCGCGAACCAGATGCAAGCGCGTCGACATTTCCCGCAGTGGCAGCGTTTCGTTGACGATTCGGCGTCCAGTGAAGCGGATGTCCGCGTCCGCGGCGTTAAGCTTGTCGAGCCGGTACGCGCCGGTAGGTAGAACGCGCTCGGGGCCGTTGCCTGATGCAGCTTGGGTTCCGGTCGTCTGTGCACCGACGAAACCCGCGAGATCCCGCATGTCCAGGCTCCGCGATGTCAAATCCGCGCGCATGAGCTGCGGTTCCTTGCTGCGATCGAGAGAAAAATCGCCAGCCAGGTCGCTGCGGCCGATTCGGCCGTCGAACTTCTTGAACTCCCATAGCCGATCGCGCTGGGTAAGGCGTCCGGCCAGCCGATACTGCGGTGTCGGCGGCAGGGGCACGCCGAATACAGGGTACAAATCGGCGAGGTCGCGTCCGGAAAGCTCAAAGTGCAGGTCGAGGGCCGTCAGGCGCATGGGGTCGACCAAGGTGCCGCGCGCGGCGACTCTTGTTTCGCCCGCCTTCGCCCATCCATTCAGCGTAACCTCCGGCGCGTCAGTACCGCGCGAGTGCCAAGCGACGCGTCCCGACGACGGATAGCCATAGAGCGTGCTTGGATCAAGCGTCAAATCCGCCTTGACGTCGAGGACCGGCCCCAACTCACCCGACGCGGTGAAACGGCTGTTGATGTCGGCCTTTGGGTAGTCGCCGAACTGCGCCGGATCAAAGCGCACCGACTTCCCTTTCAAGGCGAACGGCTGGCGGCCCGAAAATCCAACGTGGCCGCTGGCGGTAACCCGACCGCTGCCTGCACGCGCTTCTGCATGCGCGATGCGCAGCGTACCGTCGGAAGCCGTCGCGTCGAGCGCGAAGCGATACCGCGTTTGCGCGAGGGCCAGGACGGCGCGTTGCGCGGCGGCGCTTCCCGCCAGGGCGACATCGCCGGTCAGGTGCGTTGCACGGAGTTTACCGTGCAGTCCGCGCAGATCGAGATTGGCAGTGGTCAGCGCGAGTGCCGCCGCGTAGACGTTCGCAACCCCGGTTCCCGTCAACTGACCCGCTTCGCCGAGATCGACGGCAACTTGAGCCAAGTCCCACGCACTCGGTGTTCCGCTCAAATTGGCCGTTAACGAACGTAGCGGCAATCGTTCACGATCAACCGTACCGGCGGCGCCGTTCGTTACTCGCAACGTACCTGCGAGGTTTTCCGTGGAACGCGAGCCGCTGACATCGAGATCGACATCGAACGCTGCTACAGGCGCGGTCGCGGACCAGTCACGCGGATTGACGCCGCGGGCCTGCGCCTGCACTCTCTCAATCGGCTGCGGCGCAAACGGCGCAAACGTCGCCAGCACCGTTGCGGTAGTAGGCGCCGCCGCGGTAGTCGGCGCCGTTACTGTGGTGGTAGGCGAAGTTGCGGCAACAGGCGCCCTTGCAGCGTTAGTTTGCACTTCCGCCGAGCCGCTGAGCTCGATGCGCGAAAGGCTCCCCGACACAAGCGCCTTTGCCGAATACAGCGGGTCGGCCGTGTGGCGCACTTCCGCGGATCCGGAGAGGGCGAAAGGCGATTCGGTGGCAATTTCCGCGGATCCGGTCAAATGACCGAACCGGGTTTCTGCCGACTTGATCGACGCACGCCATGCTTGGCCGCCGGCGTCAAGCTCGAACGAGATGTTGGCGAGGCGTTCGGAGAAATCGGGATGATTGATCTCCAGGTTCGCGACCGTCACGTCGTGCAACGACACACGAAATGGGATACGCAGGGATCCCGGAATTTGTGCGGGCGCTTCGCCAACATCGCGCAGCGTGCTGCGCACGACTGCTGCTTGCAGGCGATCGATGTCGATCTTGCGCCACAAGAGCGGGAGCGGCGAGAATTCGAGCTCGCCGTTTTCGGCGACCGCTTCGACCCCGCCGTCGTGCCACGCTATGCGCGCGAAATGAATCGTTCCCAACAATGATCCCGACACCCCTGCCGTCGTCAATCGGCCGTTCGTGGACACTGCGGCGCGCTCGATGGCCCACAACAGCGTAGCTTCGCGTCCGGCAAGCCAGACTCCGATCCCTAGAACGGCGACCAATGCGCCTGCAAACCAAGCCGCTTTGCGTGTCAAGGATCGTCGCGAGAACTAGGTCGTCGGGTTATTGGAAAGCGATTTGCATTTAAGCATTTGCGAGCGCATCGAAGCAGCCCGCGAAGACCGTTTTTTCGCGTAGGATATTCACGGACACGTAACGTCATCGTTTTTAGACCGGAGGCTCACCCTGATGAACAAACCGAAAAGCGCAATCAACTTTCCTACGCCGAAAGGCAAGAAAGGGCAGGCGTTACCCGTTCAGGACGCGCGGCGCCGCCCGCCTGCGGTGATGCCTCGCGTCATCCCGCGCACCAAAGCCAGTCCCAAGGGTCGCTGACTCTTTTAATCCCTCTATCGACGCTGGAGTTCGTTTCAATGCCGCAAGGAAAGAAGGTCAAAGTCGCAGCGAAAAAAAAGAACTACGTTGTGCGCCATTCGACGATTCATGGCCGCGGCGTATTTGCAGCGCAGAAAATTCGCAAAGGCCGTCTAATTATCGAATACAAGGGTGTGCGCAGTTCTTGGGACGACGCGATGGAACGCCCGGACAGCGACCCGGACGATTTCGCGCACACGTTCCTGTTCGAAATCGACGACGGCACCGTGATCGACGCGAGAGTGCGTGGAAATGCCGCGCGCTGGATCAACCACTCGTGCGACCCGAATTGCGCTGCGTACGAGGATGATGATGCTCGCGTGTTCATCCAGGCCCGGCGCGCGATTGTGCCGGCAGAAGAACTGACCTACGACTACCGTCTCTCCGTCGAGGGCCGTTTGACGAAAAAGGAACGCGCGCAATACGTCTGTCGCTGCGGCGCGAAGAAATGCCGCGGCACGTTGCTCCGCCGCCCTAAGTCACCGTGACCGACGGCCCTGTTCAATGGCCCGCAAATCCTCGCACAAGGCTTCCGGCACGACCGTTGTGGTCGAATTGACATCGAAGATCCTCGCCGGCAATCCGCTGCGCGATCCGCACGTGCGCAAGCTCGCCGTCTGGCTGCCGCCCGGCTACGATGACGGCACCATTCGCGGCCGCAGCTCGGGACGCGGCGCTCGCTTTCCGGCGGTGTGGGATTTTGTGGGCTTCACCGGTTCCGGTCTTGCGCACCTCAATTGGCGCCCGTTCGACGAAAACGTCCCGGAGCGCGCCGCGCGACTGATGCGCGAGAAGAAGATGGGCCCGTGCATTATCGTGTTTCCCGATTGCTTCACGAGTCTCGGCGGCAACCAGTACGTGAATTCTTCGGCGATCGGCAACTATGCGGACTATCTGACGCGCGAACTTATTCCGTTCGTCGATCGCGAGTTCCGCACGCTTTCCGCACGTGAGCATCGCGGTTGTTTCGGCAAATCGTCAGGCGGCTACGGCGCGATGATTCATGGGATGAAATACGCGCGGTACTGGGGGGCGATCGCCGATCACTCGGGCGATGCCTACTTCGATTTCTGCTATCTCACCGATTGGCCGCGGACGTTGAACGAGCTCGATCGCTATCGACGCCGGAAGCGCCGCCCGGGCCGCATCGATGCGACGCGTGATGCAAACGGTGCGAGCAGCGGTAACGACGACGGCCGGGTGCGGCGCTTTCTCGCCGCGGTTTGGGGTAAGGACAAACTCACCGACAACGAAGCGCACGCGCTGATGGAGGTCGCAATGGCCGCCTCCTACGATCCCGACCCGACGGCGCCGCTCGGTTTCCGGTTGCCCTTCAATCTCGAGTCCGGCGAGCTCATACCGGAGCGCTGGCGCCAGTGGCGCAAACATGACCCCATCCGCATGGTCTCGAAATACGTGGAGAATTTGCAGTCTTTGCGGGGAATCTATATCGACTGCGGCTGGCGCGACCAGTACCACCTGCACTACGGCGCACGCATTCTGTCACGCGAACTGGCGGCGTACGGAGTCGCGCACACGTACGAGGAATTCGACGACACGCATTCATCGATCGATTATCGGATGGATGTCAGCCTGCCGTTCCTCTATAAAGCGCTGAAGGCGTGAATCGAGCAGGCCCGTGGCCTACGAAAGGCGCCTTATAATGGATCACGGCGAGAGGGCGTTGACGAGAATCGCGCCGGAATCGAGGAGATGATATGCGCTGGGGCGATTTCCGACGCAGTGAAAACGTAGAGGACCGGACCGGCATGGGTCCGGCGGGCGGCGGCATGCCCTTCGGCGGCGGCATGAGGATTGGCGGAGGTGCGCTGATCGTCATTGTCATCGTCGGCCTGATCTTCGGGATCAATCCGTTCCAGTTGCTCGGCATGATGGAAGGCGGCGCACCGCCGGCGCCTGCGCCGCGCCAACAGGCAATGCCGCCCGGCTCTGGACCGCAGTCTCCCAAAGCCGCCGTCGATCCGCAAAAGGACCTGGTTCGAGCCGTGTTGGGCAACACCGAAGACGTCTGGTCGGCGGTGTTCAAGGCCAGCGGGTCGCGCTACGAGCCACCGAAACTCGTGCTCTTCGATGGACGAGTGCAGTCGCGTTGCGGTATCACAGGCTCGGCTGCCGGGCCGTTTTATTGCCCCTCCGATCGCACTCTTTATCTCGATACGTCCTTTTTTCGCGATTTGCACAATCGCTTTGGCGCGCCGGGCGATTTTGCGCAGGCGTACGTGATCGCCCACGAAGTTGGCCACCACGTGCAAAACCCGATGGGAACCATGGGGCAATACGAACAGCAGGCCGGACGCCTGGATCAACGTCAGCGCAACGCGCTCACGGTAAAGCTCGAGCTGCAGGCCGATTGCTATGCCGGCGTCTGGGGGTTTTTCGCCGCGAAGCAGAATGCCCTTGACACCGGCGACGCTGAAGAAGGCATCCGCGCGGCGGGGAGCGTCGGCGACGACGCGATCCAGAAGCGGACGCAGGGCTACACGGTCCCCGACGCTTTCACGCACGGCTCCTCCGCGCAGCGCATCAAGTGGTTCCAGACGGGCTTTCAATCGGGCGATCCGCGCTCTTGCAACACTTTTGCCGCCCGCGATCCTTAAAATCGTGCTCGCCGCAGTGCTGTTTGCACGCGGCTAACGCAGCGCCGAGTCATCGCGCCACAAGCGTGCGCAATTGCGGCAAAACCGCGCGCGCTGCGGCCTCTCCGGTGGCGATCGCCATTTTTCGGTAGTCGGCCGAAAAACCGGTGATGTACGGCAACGTGGGTGCGATGACGACGTCGGCGCGCGACAGCTCGCGATCGATTTTCACGCGCCGGTCGAGCGCCTCCTGCGTCCAGTTGGCCGGGGAGCCGATCGGTGCCGGCGCGCGTCCCACGTCTTGCGCCACGTCGACCGCGATGACCTTGCGCGCGCCGAAGCTGCGCGCCACGTCGATCGGCAAGGGCGCGGCAACGTCGCCGTCCACGTACGTCACGCCGCCAAATTCCACCGGGGCGAAGCTTCCGAGCACGGCGCTCGAAGCGCGTACGGCCAACCCAGCGTCGCCCCGGGTGAATGCGACCGGACGTTGCGTATCGCTGCGTGTCGCCAAGATGGCGACGGGCCGTTTGAGCTGGTCCAACTGGCGTCCGTTGACCGCCTGGTTGAACCACGACTGCAAGCCAGTTCCCGTGATCCGCCGCTGCACCAGGCTGTAATCGAAAACATCGGCGCCGCTGAGCGCAAGCGCGCGCGCCTCGAGTGCGCGCGGCGACGGATCGGCCGCGTACAACACGGCGACAAACGCCCCGGACGACGAGCCAACCATGAAGTCCGGACGAATTCCTGCCTCGTCGAGCACTTTCAAGACCCCGATATGGGCGAATCCGCGCGGTCCTCCGGACGACAGCACAAGCGCCAGTCGTGGCGTCGGCGGAATGGCGGAAGGATCGGCTCGTGGCAGATTGACCGGAGCTGGTTCCGGCCCGAGTCCGCACGCGGTGACCATCGCGGCAAAGAGCACAACCACCGCGTGTCCGGCACGAGTGACTTGGCTGCATCCCCGCAGCGGCGCTAGAATTCGAGCTTGTTCAGGCATTGCGGAGTTCCACCATGTCGCCTTCTCGCGCACTCGTAGCCCCCCTCCTCGCGCTGGTGCTGGGGTGCGCCGCTGGCACAATCCGCGGGCAAACGCCAGCGCCCGCGCCCAGTGTCGCCAAGCCCGCGTGCAATAAGCCGGAAGCATTTCCGGGACGCCTCGCGTCGGACAATCAGAAAAAGACCTGGCAGAAGGATGTGGTGACATGGCAGGACTGCGTGAAAGCTTACGTCAAAGAGCAGCAAGCTCTTGCCGACGTGCATTTGAAGGCCGCCAACAACGCCGTCGATGAATACAACGCAGCCACCAAGGAATTCAACGACCAGGCGCAGGCTGCCGCACGGTAGGCTCAACGCGCGCCAGTGCGCTCGACGTCTGCCACTTTGCCGCCGAGACAGGTAAACGCCATCCGCTCGTTCGCATCGGCCGCCGCATCGTAGATATACTTCGTCGCCGCGGCGAGGATGTCGGGACCTCCCAACGTTGCCGCTGAAATTTGCACCGATTCCTTCCGGTCGGGCGGTCCCATCGCCGCCAGCACCGAATCGCACGTACGACCGCGCGCGATCGAGCTTCGGTTTTCCGCGCTACGCCGGTTACTTGTTGCCACTGGCGGCGCAACGGCTGTAGCAGGCGCGGACGTCGCTGGAGCAGGCGCGGACGCCGCTGGTGCGGCGACGAGCCGCGGCTCATCACGCACCCAGGCCACGGCATCGCCGGTAAAGCCGACCGTCAGCACCGTTGTTGCCTGCGGATAGCGCCAGACTTCGGCTGCCTTTTCGGCAGGCGTGGCGGCACGAATGTCCGGCGGTGTGCCACGTGCGCGCAACACCCAGCGTTTCGGCATCCCGGAAACCACGCGGCCGGCGCCGGCAGCGGCTTCCCAGGTCGCCGCGTCGGCCGGCGCTTCATCCTTCACAAGTTCGATCGCACGGCCCTGTTGGCCTGCGGCGCACGGCGCCTGCTGGTAGGTCACATGTCCGCTTGTGTCGGTGCATTTGACGATCTGCCCGCGTGCGTCGCCCCAAGCGAGCGCCAGCAACAGCGAAGATGGAAGCATCAAACTACGCATGGTCGCTCACTTTCGTCGCTTGGCTGGTCCGCTTGGTTGGTCCACTAAGTGGTCCACTCAGGCACCCACGGTACGATATCATCGCTTGTCAAATTCAATCGTCCACCCACCGCACAAGCGTGCTCGCGCCCGTCACAATCGCAACGCCCCAGCCCGCCGCGGACGAGACAGCGCGCGCGGTCGCCGTAACCTTGCTTGGAGGCTTCGACCGGCACTACGCGTTATTTCGCGACTGTGCACGCGCGGCGAAAAAACATTTCGAGGCAGGGCAATGGCGGGCAATCGTCCATGCGGCGCGCGACCGTATCGATTTCTACGATCGGCGGGTGGCCGAGACCGCCGAACTCATTGAACGGGATTTCCGCATAACAGGGCTGTCCAGTACGGGAATCGATGCATTGTGGGAAAGAGTCAAGCAGCACTATGTCGGCATGCTGCCCGACCACAAGCAGCCAGAGTGCGCGGAGACGTTTTTCAATTCGGTCTCCTGCAAGATTCTGCACCGAACCTATTTCCACAACCGGTTCATTTTCGTGCGCCCTGCCGCGTCGACCGAACACCTCGATGCGGATCCGCCGACGTATCGCAGCTATTATCCGCGAGACCGCGGGCTTCGCCACACGTTGATCGACGTCGTGCTGGATCTTCACCTCGAGCCGCGGTTCGCTGATTTTCGACGAGACTTAAGGCACGTGCTCAGCGCGTTTCGCCAGCGTCTCGCTCGGCCGTTCCGACCCGAAGCCAATCATCAGATTCAGGTGCTCTCGGGCTTGTTTTTCCGCGATCAGACGGCGTACCTTGTCGGCCGGCTGGTCAACGGCAGCCAGTTCTATCCGTTCGCCATCGCTGTCAAGCACACGGCGCCCGGCCGTCTGTATGTCGATGCCGTACTCACCGGAGAAGCCGAGTTGGCGCTCCTGTTTTCGGCCAACCGCTCGTACTTTCTGGTCGACATGGAAGTGCCGTCAGCTTACGTCGAATTCATGCGTGCGCTACTTCCCGACAAAACCGCGGCCGAGCTGTACACGATGCTGGGTTTGCAAAAGCACGGCAAGACGCTTTTCTACCGCGATTTCCTGCACCACCTTGCGCATTCACGCGACCGTTTCGTACTCGCGCCGGGCATCAGAGGGCTCGTGATGTGCGTGTTCACCTTGCCGTCGTACCCTTATGTTTTCAAGCTGATCCGCGATCGGATTGCCGCGAGCAAAGACACCGATCGCATTCGGGTCAAACAGAAGTACGCCCTCGTCAAACACCACGATCGCGCGGGCCGGATGACGGATATCCTCGAATACTCGGACGTGGCATTTCCTCGCGCGCGTTTCGCCCCGGACCTCTTGGCCGAGCTCAAAGACACCGCACCATCGCAGATTGAAGAGGAACGAGACCGCGTTATCGTGCGCCACCTCTACATCGAGCGCCGGATGACCCCGCTGAATCTCTATCTGGAAAGCGCTGACGATGGCCAGCGCAGCCATGCCATGCGCGAATATGGTGATGCAATTCGCGACCTCGCCACCGTCAACATTTTCGCGGGCGACCTCTTGTACAAGAACTTCGGCGTGACGCGGTATGGTCGCGTCGTGTTCTACGATTACGACGAGATCGAATATCTGGTCGATTGTGAGTTTCGCGCGATTCCGCGCGCCCCGCCGAGCGTGGACGAGATGTCGGGCGAAATTTGGTATCCGGTCGGACCCCGCGACGTCTTTCCTGAAGAATTCGCGACGTTTCTGCTCACCGATTCACGCGTGCGCGCGGCGTTTGTCGCGCACCACGGCGAACTGCTGGAACCGCATTGGTGGCAGGAGGCGCAACGCAGCATTCGCGGCGGGCGGCTGGCCGAAGTGCTATCGTACCCCGACGATGTGCGGTTTGCCCCGCCGCAAAAATCACTCTCGATACCGGCATGACAACTTTATGACCGTTCCACCGCGTCTTCGCCTCCCGTCCATGACGCTCGGTGCGCTCTTGGCATTCACGCTCGCCGGTTGCGAGAACCCCCAGAAGAAAAAGGAAGAGGAAGCCGCGCGCAATACGTTTGCCTGCACGGTCAACGGCGAGCGCCTGGTCATTCGTTTCGCGGAAGGCGAGGTACGGCTACTGCTTCCGGATGCACAGCGCGTTACGCTGCACCAGATTCCCACCGGTTCGGGCGTGCGGTACAGCAACGGCAACATGGAGCTGCGCGGCAAAGGCATGGATCTCGTTTTTACGCGCGAATCCATCGCCACACCGCTTCAGGGCTGCGCGCCGTACAGCCCTCCGGTGGTTCCCGCCAAATAGCCGTGTCCACCATCGATCCCGTCGGCGTCATCGGCACGGGGGCGATGGGCATGGGCGTCGTGCGAAGCCTGTTGCGCGCGGGTTTCGTGACGCACGCGCGCGATCTAAAACCGGACGCGCAAACGCAGGCCGCCTCGCTCGGCGCGGTCGTGCATCCTTCCGCGGCGTCGCTTGCGGATGTCTGCCGTGTAGCGGTCGTGCTGGTCGTCGATGCCGCTGAAATCGACGAGGTGTTATTCGGTGCGGCTGGCGCGGCCGCCGCTTTCCGGCACGACAGCATCGTCGTCATCTCGTCGACGGTCGCGCCGGATTACGTCGCAGCGCTCGAGCCCAGGCTTGCCGCGCAGGGAATCGCCCTCGTCGATGCGCCGGTATCGGGAGGCCCCGCGCGCGCCGCCGACGGCACGATGACGATGATGATCGCGGGTTCCGCGGCGGAACGAGAGCGGTGTGCGACGTTATTTGCGGCGATGGCAGCCAATATATTTCACGTAGGCACCGTTCCGGGCGAGGCAGCGAAGTTCAAGATCGTCAACAATATGCTTGCGGCGGTCAATCTCGCGGCGGGGGCCGAGGCGCTGGCCCTCGCCGTCAAGGCCGGCCTCGATCCCCGGCAAGTGGTCGACGTGGTCAATGCGAGCTCCGGCGGAAGCTGGATCTTTGCCGACCGCATGCCGCGGGCGATCATGGGCGACTACACGCCGCGCGCCGCCGCAAAGATCCTCGCCAAAGATGTCTCGCTCGCCGCCGATCTCGCCGCGGCAAACGGGATGGACGTTCCGTTTGCGCTTGCCGCCCGCGCCGCCTTTCACGCCACGGTCGCGGCGGGCTACGGTGACCAGGATGACGCGGCGATTTTCAAATACATAACCGGGCTGAACGAATGAGAAGGCATGTAAGCGTATTTGCCGTTCGGTCTTGAAAATGATAGACCGACTACTCATTCACCCTCTTCACTTGCTTGGTCGTCCTCCCTCCACATCGACGTACAGCCACGTTTGCGAACGGATGGGATGCGGCTTGTGCTGCCGCACCCACGGATGGGCGACGCTGTCTTCGAGGAGATGCAAGGTCAAGCGCCACGGAGCGTAGGCCACGACCAGTTCGGTCATCGCATCGAAGAATTTCGTCCGTTCGGGTGAATCGAGAAGCGCGCGCGCCGCTTCGTAGAGCCGATTGAACTCGGGAAGGTTAAAGCGCGAGTAGTTTGCCTGTCCTGCATTGGGACCGTACAGAAGCTGCATGAAGTTCTCGGCGTCGGGATAGTCGGCGTTCCATCCGTCGCCGCGCATCGGAATCTTGCCGAGGCGCGCCATTTTGCGCAGTTCCTGCATCTTGTCCTTCCTGAATTCGACCTTGAGGCCGACGGCGTCCAGACTCTTCTTCCAAAGCTCGTCCGCCTGGCGCGCGGCCGACGCGGGCGTCGACCACCGTTCGAGCACCAGCGGCTTGCCGTCGGGCGCTTCGCGAAAGCCGTCGCCGTTGCGATCCCGATAGCCGAATTTATCGAGCAGAGCGCGCGCGGCCGCGGGGTCGTGGAGCTGTGCGTTGGTCTTGAGCTTCGGATCGAATCCGGCGATGTCGGGCGGTATCGGTCCCCGCGCAGGGATGGCGCGGCCTTTCACCAGCACGCGAATGTGCTCGTCGACGCTGTAGGCCATGCCGATCGCGCGGCGCAATGCGATTTTCTCCGGACTGTATCCACCGACGACTGGATCCTCCATGTTGAAATACGTGAAGTAAACGTTCGGGCGCAGCAGCACCTGGTGCCGAATGCCACGTGCGGCGTGTTCCGGTTTCAACTTCCCGTTGGCCAGCGCCTGCTCGATGAACTCAACGGGAACGATGTCGAGAAAATCGAGCTCGCGATTCAGGAACGCAAGCCACCGCGTTTGCCCCTCTTCCATGATGTTGATCTCGATACGCCCGACGAAGGGAAGTTTTTTCCCCTTCAACGCTGCTGCGATCGGCTGGGACTCAGCCGGGATCGGGCCTGCTGCCGTATACGTGTGCTCGCGATAGCCCGGATTGGCCAACAATGTGATGCGCGAGATGCGCTTATATTCGCCCAGCATGAACGCCCCTGTGCCGACAGGATGCGCACCGATATCGTCGCCGTACGCGGCGACCACTTCCCGCGCGACCGCTGCGGTGTTCGGCACGGCCAGCACATACAGGAAGCGATAGTCCGGCTGTTTCAAGCGAATCTTCAATGTATGCCGATCGACCACCTCTATTCCCACGATCGGGGCGTCGTAGTCGAATTTGCCGGTCTGCTTCGCCCTTTCGCGCGCCTCATCGGCGCCAGCGAGCTTGCCGTCGACGAGCCACAGCCAAGGCGATTTCACCGCCGGGTCGAGCAGGCGCTTCAACCCGTACGCGTGATCGGCGGCGGTCAACTCGCGGGGCTTGCCGCGAAAGGCCGGATCCTGCGCAAAAAAGATTCCTTTTCGTATCTTGCAGATGTATGTCTTGCCGTTGTCTTCGACAGTCGGCATCGCTTCGAGGGTACGCGGCACCAGCTTTACCGGACGTGCCAGAAAGTCGTAGTCGAGCATCGACTCCATGATGTTGTCGATGACGGCATCCGATGCGGCATCCGACGCAAACGCGGGATCGAAGCTCGTTTCGGCGATTGCAAACGACACGCGCAGTGTCTTCGCCGGATCCGCGGCATACACCGGCGGGCCCGGTGCCGCAAACCATCCAGCGGCAAGCGTAAGCAGCGTAACCAACCGAGCGACTAACAGCCGAGGCATGGCAACTCCGGAGAAAAACTGGCGTCGTTATAATCGTAGCATCGTGTCCTGCCGGATCCTTCGCCGTCGACCTCGGCTCTAAAACTCCCAATGATCCGGCGCGACCTACTTTGCGCAGTGATCGCTCTTCCTCCCCAACCCCCCGCGGAATTTCCATGATCAACTCGCTGCCGCTCTATCGATTGAAGGCGCTGTGGGGTAGCGCCCCCTAGTAACGCGCAATGGACATGAAGCGATTGAGTGGAGGCAACCTCCGCGCCGCCGGGTACGACGAGCCGAACCGAAAACTCGTCGTCGAACTTACGTCCGGAACGTTCGAATACGCAGGCGTTTCCGCCGACGTGTGGCGCCGGTTTTCGGGCGCTTCGTCGCCGTGGAGCTATTTCCGCGACAACATCGAGGAAGAGTTCGCTGCGAAGCGCATCCGTTAGCTTTCCACGCGTTGGCCGCTGACGAAGTGGGACGCGCACAGGAATTTTCCCGTGCGCGTCAACTTGGCCGCGATTACTGAATCGTGAGCTTGCGGCCGGCAGCCGGCGCCTTCTTGCTGAGTTTCAGCTCCAGCACGCCATTCTCGAACTTCGCTTCGCTTGCCGTTTCATCGAGTTCCACCGGAAGCACGAAGCTGCGGTGAACGGCGCCGTAGAAGCGTTCGCTGCGCAGCGCACGATGCTCGCTCTTCTTGTCGCCATTCTCACTGGCCTTGTATTCCTTGACGCGCTTCACCTCCGCGGCGATCGTGACTTGGTTGCCTTCGATCGTAACGTGGATGTCCTCTTTGGCAACGCCGGGAAGCTCCGCCTGGATGACGTAGGCATCGCTTTTTTCCGCGACGTCCACCTTGATCGTCGGGCCGTTGCCGCCGCCACCGGCGCGCACCGGCTTGAAAAATCCGCGAAACAGCTCGTCGAACCCGGCATCGGCCAACGGGGCGTACACCTGCAATGTATTCATCTGTGCTCTCCTGTCGTTTAGGTCGATTGCTCGGAGGGTCCGGCGGGCGTCTTCACCTCCGAAACCTCTCTACCGAACAATCTGCGGGCGCGCTTAGGGAGTTTCAAGCCCCAGTTGCCGGCCCGCCCTTCGCATATTTTGCGAGCCAGGCGAAAAACTCGCTGTACCACAGGCGGGAATTCTGCGGCTTCAAAATCCAGTGGTTCTCATCAGGAAAATACACAAGCCGCGCGGGAACGTCCTTGGCTTTGAGCGAGTTGTAGTACTGGAGTGCCTGCGTCGCCGGTACGCGGTAATCAAGTTCGCCGTGGATGACCAGTGTCGGCGTCTTGGCGTGCTTGACGTAGTGATGCGGCGATTGCCGCATCACTCTGCGCGAATCGTCCCAGTGGAAGGCGCCTAACTCCTTGGCGAAAAAGCGATAGCCGTCCGTCGCCATCATGCTGACCCAGTCGTAGCAGCCGGCGTGGCAAACGAATGCCTTGTAGCGGTTCGTGTGGCCATTCATGAACGCGACCATGTATCCGCCGTAACTGCCTCCCGTCGCGACCAGACGGGCGCGATCGATGTAGCGCTGCTTGAGCAAAAAGTCGGTCGCGGCTTCGACGTCGGCGTATTCCTTTTCGCCGTAGCGGCGGGTAATGGTTTCGACGAATTTTTGGCCGAACCCCGAGGAGCCGTGATAGTTGACGCCGACGACGACATAGCCGCGGCCGGCAAACACTTGGGTGTTCCAGCGGAAATGCCAACCGTCCAGATGCGCCGCGTGCGGTCCGCCGTGGATGGAATGCAGCAGCGGCCACTTCCGCTTCGGATTGAAATTGGGCGGATAAGTGACCCAAGCCTGCACCGGTTCACGACGCCATCCGGGCAGGGTGAATTCGCGTACTTCGCCCACCGCGTGCCGAGCGAGCACCGATCGATTCAACGCTTCGAGCGAGCGTTCGGCCGCGCCGTCGCCACGGCAGGCGAACAGCGCGGGCGGATGCGCCGCGGTCGAGCGGGTATAGGCGAGCACGCCGCTGTCGCGCGAACGCGCGTATCCCGAAACGGCTCCTCCCGGAACCACGAGGGCTCCCGCCGCGGCGTTCAGCGGCATACGGTAGAGACCTACCCGCCCCCGATCCTCCGCCAGGAACAGCAGCGCCTGCGAGTCGGCGGTCCAGTTGAGCGACAGCGGAGCCCGGTCGAACCGTGGCGCGATACGCAACGATTTCCCGGACTTGCGTTCGTGTACGCGAATGTGCCCTTGGTCGTTGAACGCCCGTTCGATATCGAACGACAAATAGGCAAGCAACCGGCCGTCGGGGGCATAACGCGGGTACGCATCGGACAGACCACTCTCGCCAGTGAGATTCCGGACCCGCCGGCTCGCCAACTGCAACGTTACGATATCGGAACGATTCATCATTCCGGGCTCGGAAGCGCGATCGACGGTCAGCGCAATTTCGTGCCCATCCGGCGCAATGTCGTATAGCTCCGGCGAAGGCTCCCACGGCTGCAGTGCCAGGCGCGTGCCCAAGAGCAAGTCGCGGCTGCGGCCGTTCGCAACGTCGCAGGCATAAACGTGCGGCTCGCGCCCGTCAGTCAGCCAACGATCCCAGAACCGGTATTCGCCGCGTTCGGTGATATGCGCGCGGACCTTTGCCTCCTTGCGCTCCTTGTGCCGCTTGCGTTGGGCCGCGTCGGTTTTCAGCTCGGGCCACACCCAGGACACGAAGGCGATCCGTCGGCCGTCGGGGAACCATTTGAGCGCGGATGCGCCAGTCGCGACATTGGTCAAGCGCCGCGCCTCGCCGCCGTCGGGTGCGATCAAATGGACTTGCGGCTCAGCGTCGTCCTTGCGCTTGGCGCTAAAGGCGATCCACTTGCCGTCCGGCGACCAGCACGGCTCGCTGTCCTTATCCCCGGCCGTGAGCCGCCGCGGCTTCGCCGCAGGCGTGGCCTCTTTACCGGGAAAACCCGTCGGAAACAGCCAGAGCTCGGTTGTGCCTTCGTTCTTTTCCATGGCGAACGACGTGACCGAGGCGCAGGCGACGCGCCCGTCCGGCGACACCGTTGGATTGCCGATACGCTTCAATTGCCACAGTGCTTCGACGGTGAACGGGGTCGCGACGCGAGCGCGCGCTGAACGGCGAGCGGACATTAGCGGTCCTTCGGTTAGAATGGGGATCGACGGTGTCAGGCAAACATTCTAACGTTCGCGTCGCATCCATAGCGGCGGCGAACTCCTTGTCTTTCGCTCAACATGACCGCGATGAATTACCGCCGCTTAGGTTCTTCCGGGCTACTCGTTGCGAGACAGCGATGAATGCGCGCGAAAGCTGGTCGGAAGAACAGCGCTCGGCGTTCCTGTACCGCGTATGCGCACAGGCCGAAGCCGGGACCGGCCGCGCGGAGCTTTTCCGGCGTCTCGCCGGCGAGGCCGAGGCGCAAGCTGCGATCTGGCGCGCGCAGATGACCGCGCGCGGTCACGCCGCGCCAGCGCCATACCAACCCGATTCACGCACCAAGCTGGTGGCGCGGCTCATTCAGTGGTTTGGTCCACGGCGTCTCAAATCCATCCTCGCGGCGATGAAGGTGCGCGGCATGGCCATCTACGGCACCTCGCTCGCGC
>JBPCLS010000137.1:0-4359 GCA_051003055.1 Casimicrobiaceae bacterium | reverse complement strand
CCGCCGCGCTGGGCGCGCTCGCTCTCGCCGTCGTCATCGCGCCATCCCGACCGGATGCGACGGCCGGTTATACGTTTACGGAAGTGCAGCGCATCGTCGACGCTCGCTACGTTTCCTGCCGTGCACAAAAACCCCGTCACGACGGGTTCGCCGTCGCGCCCAAGGGTCTGCTGCTCGAAACGCCGGCGCAAATCGTCGCGAACGCGCACAAGATCAATGAACAAACAGTCGTGACGCGCGCGATGCCGATCGGCAACCTGACCCAGATGACCGACGCGGAGCGAGCGACATTGGCGGCGTGGATCGCGGCCGGCGCGCCGGCGAATTAGCGCCGACCGGCGGTGTCGATAGAGCCGTCGAGGCAGTGCTATGCTCGTCCCATAGACGCCCCGCTTTTTGACGGGGGCTTCGTCCAACCGAAAGTTACTACCGTGTCTTTGCGTGCGCGTTGTTGCGTAGTTGCTCTGCTGCTCATTCTCGCCCCAGGAGTATCTGCTACGCCGGACGTTCCTGACTATGTCTTCCGGCCGGTCGATCGCCGGACGGGAGAGGCGGCCGTCCCGGTACCGAAATACCTTTACCTGTTCGGGTCTCCGGCGACCTGGCAAGGTCCGCTGCGCTGGAAGTACAACCACGCCAACGCGCCGCCGGCATTCGCCGCCAACAAAACCGGGGCAATCGCCCAGATTCATGCGACTCTCGGCAAATGGACGGCGGTATGCGCCATTTCATTCGCTTACGATGGCGAAACGTTTGCGGTGCCGAACACCCTCGTGGCGGATTCTCGTTCGGGTGTTCAGCCCGACGGTGAGAATGTTGTGGGTTGGGGGCCGATTTCCCCTGGTCGTGCTGCCGAAACGTATGGGTGGTATGCGCAGGTTGGCGCGCAGCTCGCGCTCATCGATGCCGATATCGTCTACAGCACGACGCACGTCGTGAATGCGGGGCAACTCGATCGCGTCAGCACGCATGAATGGGGACATGCGCTCGGGCTCGCCCATTCCAATGATGGCGGCGCGGTCATGGCCGGACCTCCCGATTCGGCGTACAACGGGCTCGCCGATCTGCAGTCCGACGACGTTCGGGGATGCCGCTGTCTGTACGGGCCGGCGGCGGGACAAACGGCCGGTTACAGTTGCTCGTTGCCGCGCAACGTCGATTTCGTAGACGTTGCGATCGGCAGCGCTTCCGTGCTCAAGAGCGTTGTCTTTGCCAACAACGGCAACGCACCGCTGACGATCGACAACGTGCTCGTCGACACATCCGAATTCGCGAAGACTTCCGGGTGCGGCAAGGGCACGACACTCGTTCCCGGCGCCAGTTGCGTGATGCAAGTCATCGCGTTGCCGGCGGGGCCTGGCACGCGCGTCGCGGAGCTCAACGTGCTTACGCCGGACGACCGCTATCGCGTGCCGCTCGCGGCGGTTGGGACCGCTGCGCCCCCGCCGCCCGCGGTCGAGGTGATCGAGTTCTTCCACGCCGGACTCGATCACTACTTCATCAGTTCATCGCCCGCGGATATTCAAGCACTCGATTCAGGCGCGCTGAAAGGCTGGGTTCGCACCGGTCAATCGTTTGGCGCCTACGCGACCGCGCAACCGGGGACGAGCCCGGTGTGCCGGTTCTACCTGCCGCCGCCGCACGGCGATTCGCACTTCTATTCGGCGAGCCCAACCGAGTGTGCGGAAACGAAGGCCAAGTTCCCATCATTCGTCTTCGAGGCGGCCGCCGCCATGCACATCGTGCTGCCGAGTAGCTCCGGCGCGTGTCCCGCGGACACGCGCCCTGTGTATCGTGTCTGGAACAATCGCGCCGATACCAACCATCGCTATGCAACGGATCGCACGATTCGCGATGCCATGGTGGCCAAGGGCGGTCTCGCGGAAGGGTACGGCGCAATCGGCGTCACCATGTGCGCGAACCCGTAGGTTCCTTCACAATCAATCCCGGCCTGCGCTTCCGATTGCGGTAACAGCAACAATCAGAACAGCCGCGCCTGTTCGGGTCGCGGATTTTTTTTGCGTTTGGTCTTCGGCACATCGGCCGGAGAATCGGGCTCAGGCTCGTGCGGCGGCGTCGGGTTTTCTTCGGCAGCGCGTTCGATGAGCTCCGGATCTTCGTTGCGCACGCTATTCACCCGCGTCGATACTGGGTGCCAGGTCATCGCGTCCGCCGGGAAAGGCTCGAGCAGATCGCCAATATCGTCGGTGGCCACGTCGAGCCACCGCTCATAGGCGTCCGGCGCGATGATCACGGGCATGCGGTCGCGCATTGCCGCCAACTGCGCATTCGCACGTGTGGTGATGATCGTGCAGGTATCGAGCGCATCGCCTTCCGGCGTCAGCCACCGATCGTAGAGCCCGGCCAAGGCAAAGGGCGCGCCGTCCGCCATGCCGACATGCATCGGTTGCTTGATCCCTCGGTTACCCGGCTTCCACTCGTAGAACCCGTCGGCGGGGAGCAGGCACCGATGGCGCTGCAGCGCGTTGCGAAATGCACGTTTCTCGGTGAGCGTTTCCGCGCGCGCGTTGATCATTTTCGCCCCGATCGATGGATCCTTCGCCCAGCGCGGAACCAGTCCCCAACGCATCTGCGCAAGCTCCCGGCCACCGGCCCGGTTCATGCGTATCACCGGCACATCCTGCATCGGGGCGATGTTGTAGCGCGGACGGATTTCGGGCGGATAGTCGAGCCCGAACGCCAGCGCCAAGGCCGCCGGATGGCTATGTAGTTCGTAGCGCCCGCACATGAGCGATGGCTCAGTTGGCCTTCAGACTGGATAACGTGACACGGGACAAAGGATCAAGAGCGCTCCGCTTCAAAAGTTCGATCATCGTCGGCGGAAGTCGTGAGCAAGCGCCGCGCGGTCTTCGCGACTTGCAACGTATCCCAGTACGCGTAGGCGCTCACCGCGGCTGCGCCGGCGAGCGGAACCCAGCGGCTTGCGGCTCTGCCTGTCAAGCGCCGGGTGACGTTGGCGCCGATTTTGGAGACCACATGTTTGAGCGCTCCCGCGGAGAGCTGCTGCATCATCATGCGTTGACCCGTCCGCACGGCAACATCGCGCAGCACCTGACTCGCCGCGTGCCGGAACAGGCAGTACAACATGTGGACGCGGGTAAGTTCCGCCGAGCGTCCATACAGCCCGAAAATATCGGCGACCATTTGTCGCTGTGTCTGCCAGATGAGATAAAGGTCCGGCAGCACCGTCAGCATGCCGAACGGGCCAGGGGGCAACGCGAGCGCGCCGGAGAGCATGGCGGAACGTTTCGCCGCTTTTCTCGCGATCAAGGCAGCCTGGCGGTCGGGATCCGCGACCGCAACCGTTCGCGGCTTGGGCACCGACGCGATGACTCGTTCGATCATGCCGTGGACGTCGCTCGCAGATTTTTCCTGCGTTACGGGGATCAGCGAAGTGCCGTGGCTCATGGAAATCTCGGTGGAAGAGTGCCGGACAAGGAAAAAAGACTACGCGCAAACGGGCAACGCTACAATCGGCTTCGGGTACCACTACCTGGTCTCCGCAAGTTTTTCCAAGAATTTCAACCTCTCGTTAGTTTAGAGCCTCGATGCGGATCGGCGTTCCGCGCGAATGCAAGGATGGCGAGCGGCGCGTGGGTCTCACGCCGGCAGGTGCGCGCGCGCTGACTGCCGATGGGCACTCGGTTGCCATTGCGCCCGATGCCGGTGCGGCCGTCGGCTTCGACGATGCCGATTACTTGAGTGTTGGCGCGGAGATTGCCGTATCGCCCGAAGCACTCTGGTCGTGCGAACTCATCGTCAAGGTCAAGGAACTGCAGCCGTCCGAATTCGCGCTGCTCGTTCCAGGTACGACGGTGTTCGCGTTCGCCCAGCTGCATGGCGATCGCGCGCTTTTGGAGGCTGTGCTCGCCGCGCGTATCCGGATCATCGCGTACGAGGCGGTGCGTGATGCTGCGGGTGCGCTGCCCTTACTCGCACCGATGTCACGTATCGCCGGTCGCTTGGCGCCATTTGCCGGAGCACAGTCGCTTTCGACCGACCGCGGCGGGTCGGGCGTGCTGCTGCCGGGCGTAGACGATGTGCCCGGCGCCAAGGTGGTGATCGTCGGTGCAGGCAGCGTCGGCTCTGAGGCGGCGCGGGTCGCTGCTCGGATCGGGTGCAAGGTTTGTGTCTTCTCACGCGGCGAAGCGCGGCGCACGGCGCTCCATCGCTCGCTCAAGGAGTTCGGCCACAGTGTAGAAACCTATCCGTTGTCGGGGCCCGATGATGCGCGATTTTGCGCCGCAGTGATCGACGCCGATCTCGTCATCGGTGCGGTACTCGAACCGGGGACGCTGTCGCCGAAGCTGCTGCCGCGCTCGCTCGTCAGGTCGATGC
>JBPCLS010000136.1:0-4020 GCA_051003055.1 Casimicrobiaceae bacterium | reverse complement strand
GCGAGGATCTCGACCCGCATATCGGGGTGCCGCGTCCGCAGTTCCGCGATTTCGCCGACATCCGGCAGCTTGCGCACTCTTCGATTGTCGAATACCCGCAGCACACAACTGGCGGCCATCGCGTGCGCACCCTCTCGCCTCGTCAGGATTGGCTTCTTGCCGAGCGCTATATCAAGCAGGATCGAGTAGGTATTGGTGCCATCGACTTTTTCGATGAGATCGGCGAACTGCGACGACATTCGCGGGTTGATTTCGACAATGTGCACCGCATCCGCCGCGGCGTTGTAGATGAATTCGATATTGAAGAGTCCGTTGTCAAAGCCGATTCCCTGGATAACTTTCTTCGCGACCTCCCCCATCCGGTCTTGAATCGACGCGGGCAGCCGGGAGGGATATTCGAAACGCTGAAACGACGTCGTATCGGGGAACATGATCGCGTCGACCAGTCCGATGACATGGACATCGCCCCCGCACGCGTAGCCATCGAGGCTGACCTGACGGCCCTTCAGAAAAGCTTCCACCAAAACGCGACGGGTACCCAATTCAAATCCCGCGTACCGCGTCAGAAGTTGCGCGAACGGCTGGTAAAAGCGGTCAGGCAACTCGGCGCGCCTTGCTAGCTCCGGCAGGGCCTCGGCGGAATCAACTCGAGATGCGCCGACGGAAAAGAACGACTTGACCGGCTTGATGAAGACCGGAAACGGCATCATCACTCCCGATCCCGTTTCATCAAGCAATTCGAACGCCGGTACCGCTTCGGGAGCGAACTGGCGTTGCGCCCCGCGTCCATGGTACTTGTGCTGACACAGAAGATCGGCACCAACGGGAACGCCGGGAAGGCGGAAGCGGTGGCTGACGATGCTTGCGAGCGTGCTGCCGGGGTAATCGTCCGTGCTGATGACGCCGGCGATGCCGGACGGTCCATAGCGCTTTGCGACGCGCTCGATTTCGATTTCCGGATCGCCGATCCATGTGTCCGACGGCGGCTCCTCGGCGATCGATTCTTCCAGCGCCACAGTGGCGTAATCATGAAACACGAATTCGTGCGCGCGGGCGTCGTTCAATTCCGCAATCTCGCGATAGTCGCGTTGCGTAGGACACAGGACGAGAATTTTGCTCACGGGAGAGCCCGCACAGCGGTCCTAAAAAAGCGGATGACCGCCCGAACCGCTCAGCAACGCAACCCGGGTCAAGCGCCGGTCATCGGCGAAAGGGGCCCCTGCGCGCGCAGAAAATTCAGATCTTCTGGCCGATCTCAAAGTCGGCGAGCTTTTCCAGCGCGCGCACCATGCCCGAATGGTCCCACGCCTTGCCGCCGTGGGCGACGCACGCGTTGAACAACTGCTGGCAACTCGCCGTGTTGGGCAGGCTCATCCCCATCTTGCGGGCGGAATCGAGCGCAAGGTTCAAGTCCTTCTGGTGCAGTTCGATACGAAAGCCCGGATTGAATGTGCGCTTGACCATCCGCTCGCCGTGTACTTCGAGAATGCGTGACGCGGCGAAGCCTCCCATCAGAGCCTCCCGCACCTTGGCGGCGTCCGCGCCCGCCTTGGCAGCGAACAGCAGCGCCTCACCCACCGCTTCGATGGTCAGCGCCACGATGATTTGATTGGCAACCTTGCAGGTCTGGCCATCGCCATTGCCGCCGACCAACGTGATGTTCTTGCCCATCAGCTCGAATAGCGGCTTCACCCGTGCAAACGTGTCTTCCTTGCCGCCCACCATGATGGTAAGCGACGCGGCCTTCGCGCCGACTTCCCCGCCAGATACCGGCGCGTCCAGATATTCGCAGCCCAACGCGTTGATGCGCGCAGCGAACGCCTTGGTTTCGATGGGCGAAATGGAGCTCATGTCGACGACGATTTTGCCGGCGGAGAGCCCTGCCGCCACACCGTCGGGCGCGAACAGGACCTTTTCCACATCGGGCGTATCCGGCACCATCGTGAAGATGACGTCGGCGTTTTGCGCCACCTCCTTGGCGCCCGCGCAGATCCTGGCCCCCGCCGCCGCGAAGTGATCCGGCGCTCCGCTGCGCGTAAACACCGCGAGCGAATGACCGCCGGACTGCAGATGGCCCGCCATCGGCGCCCCCATGATGCCCAGACCGATGAATCCGATTTTGCTCATTGCTGCGCTCTCCGTTGCTCGGGCTTCGCCGTCCGCTGTTGCAGATACGGCGCGATCCAGCCAAGGCCTTGGGCAGTGGTTGTTTTCGGCTTGTATTCGCAACCGATCCACCCGCCGTAGTCCAGGCGGTCAAGGAAGCCGAACAGGAACGGGTAGTGGATTTCGCCGGTGCCGGGCTCGTTGCGACCGGGATTGTCGGCGAGCTGGACATGGGCGATCCGCGACAGGTGCTTCTGCATCGTTGGGGCGAGGTCGCCCTCCATGATCTGCATGTGGTAGATGTCGTACTGCACATAGAGGTTGTCCGAGCCAACCGCTTCGATCAAGCCGACGGCCTGTTGCGTGTGGTTTAGATAGAAGCCTGGGACGTCGCGAGTGTTGATCGGTTCGATCAACAGCCGGATGCCGGCGGAGCCCAGTTTCTCCGCGGCAAACCGCAGGTTGGCGACGAACGTTTCGTGCAGGACGGAACCGGCCACACCTTTCGGCGCGATGCCCGCCAGGCAGTTGAGCTGTGGGCAGCCGAGCGTTTGCGCATAGTCGATGGCGAGGCCGACACCGTCCTGGAACTCTCCCACCCTATCCGGCAAGCACGCGATACCACGCTCACCGCTGGTCCAGTCGCCGGGCGGCAGGTTGTGCAGCACCTGCTGCAAGCCGTGCTCGTGGAGGCGATCGGCCAACTGCTCCTTCGGGTACGCATAGGGAAAATGATATTCCACACCTCCGAACCCGAACTGCGCGGCGGCCGCGAAGCGGTCCAGGAAGTCGAGTTCGTTGTAGAGCATCGACAGGTTGGCGGCGAATTTGGGCACGGCGGATCTCGTTGGTCGTGGTTTAGAGCTTAGTCTAATAGCCCCACTGCGGTAGGGGCGTCGTCAAAGCCGACGGCAAGCTCCTCGAACTCGATGATGTTGTCGATCTCGGTCCCCATCGAGATGTTGGTGACACGCTCCAGCATGATCTCGATGACCACGGGAACCCGGTACTCCGCCATCCACTTCTCGGCTTGTTCGATCGCGGGGTCGATCTCTTCCTGCTTGTGCACCCGAATCGCCTTGCAGCCAAGCCCTTCGGCGACTTTGAGATGATCAACGCCGTAGCCGTTGAGCTCCGGCGCATTGATGTTATCGAACGCAAGCTGCACACAATAGTCCATGTCGAAACCGCGCTGGCTTTGGCGAATCAAGCCGAGGTAGGAGTTGTTCACGACGATGTGAAGATAAGGCAGCTTGAACTGGGCGCCCACGGCCAATTCCTCGATCATGAACTGGAAATCATAATCTCCCGATAGCGCGATCACCTTGCGATTGGGATCGGCGACCCGGACGCCAAGCGCGGCGGGCCCGGTCCAGCCCAGCGGGCCCGCCTGGCCGCAGTTGATCCAATGCCGCGGCTTGTACACGTGCAGGAACTGCGCCGCCGCGATCTGCGACAGCCCGATGGTGGTGACGTAGCAGGCGTCCTTGCCGAATGCATTGTTCATGCACTGATACACGCGCTGCGGCTTCATCGGAACATCTTCGAAGTTGGTCTTGCGCAGCATCGTGCGTTTGCGTTCGCGGCATTGCGACACCCACTCGCCGCGGTCTTGGAGCTTGCCCGCGGCCTTCCATTCCTGCGCGACCTGCACAAGCAGTTCCAGCGCGGCCCCGGCATCCGACACGATGCCATAATCTGGACCGAACACGCGCCCGATCTGCGTCGGCTCGATGTCGATGTGCACGAACTTGCGGCCTTTCGTATACACGTCGATCGAGCCGGTATGCCGGTTAGCCCAGCGATTGCCGATGCCCAGGATAAAGTCGGACGCCAACAAGGTCGCATTGCCGTAGCGTTGGCTGGTCTGCAAACCGGCCATTCCCGCCATCAACCGGTGATCGTCCGGAATCG
>JBPCLS010000135.1:0-8884 GCA_051003055.1 Casimicrobiaceae bacterium | reverse complement strand
GCGCTGTACGCCGCCTCGGATGCCGGGGTGAAGATCGATCTGATTGTGCGCGGCGCGTGCGCGTTGCGCCCGGGAGTGCCGGGACAGTCGGAGAACATTCGCGTGCGCTCGATTTTGGGTCAGTTCTTGGAGCATCACCGCGTCTGGTACTTCGAGAACTCCGAGTCCCCGGACGTTTGGCTCTCCTCCGCCGATTGGATGGGGCGCAACCTGTTCCGGCGGGTCGAAGTCGCGTTTCCGGTCTGCGACGCCGAACTTCGCAAACGCGTCGTCGACGAAGGCCTGCACGCGTACTTGGCCGACAACGTCGACGCTTGGGAACTTCGGGCGGACGGTCACTGGACTAAAGTCGAGCCGCGCCGCGGCGGCAAGCGGCGATCGGCGCAAAGCGAGCTGCTCGAACGGTTGCGCGCCACCAAACGCGAAGAGTGATGGATCTAATCCTCTGGCGTCATTGCGAAGCGGAGCCTGGCGAGCCCGACCTGGGACGCCGTCTCACGTCCAAGGGACAAAAGCAGGCGGAGCGCATGGCGGCGTGGCTCGATGCGCAGTTGCCGGACACGTCCCGCATCCTGGTTTCGCCGGCAGACCGCGCGCAGCAAACGGCAGTGGCGTTGCAACGCAAGTTTCGGACAGCCCCTGAGCTTGCTCCGGGCGCGAACGTTGCGGCCGTGCTCGGCGCCGCCAACTGGCCGGACTCGCGCGAACCAGTGGTAATTGTCGGGCATCAGCCCACGTTAGGGGCAGTTGCGTCGTTTCTGCTCGCCGGCGAAGAATCGCACTGGTCGGTACGCAAAGGCGCCGTGTGGTGGCTGTCGAATCGCGTGAAGGAAGGCGGTGTGGCCGTTGTGTTGAAGGCGGTGATCGGGCCCGATTTCGTGTGACGTTGCTCCCTGCGCGGCGTCCTGATTTCCGCCGTCCGTCCGCGACGCAATGCCGACAACTCCGTCGCGGCCTGTGAGCGAGCAAGCCATGGTCATGGAAATCGAGCTCAAGCTGCTGGTCGCGCCTGAGCACCTGGCCCGCCTTAGGCGGCATCCGCTGCTGCGCGCGGGCGCTCGGGGCAAACCCGTCAGCCGCAGGGTTTTCGCTGAATACTACGACACCGAAGACTTCGCTTTGCAACGCGCCGGGGTCGTGTTGCGGCTGCGGCGCGAAGGCCGGCGCATCGTGCAGACGGTGAAACTTGAAGGGATAGTTGAAGGCGGCCTGCATCAACGCCCTGAATGGGAAGTTGAAGTGCATGATGGTCAGCTCAACTTTGCCGCACTGGCCCAGGCCGGTTGGAGCAAGCCTTTGAGTGATCCTGATTTGCAACGGCGCCTGCGGCCCATGTTCGCAACCGAGTTCAGGCGCACGCAGCGGATGCTCGAGCCGAGTCCCGGCAGCGTGATGGAATTCTGTTTGGACCAGGGCGAAATCAGAGCCGGCAACCATACGTTGCCAATTTCGGAAATCGAAATCGAACTGCGCAGCGGCGCCCCGTCGGCGCTTTACGATCTCGCGATCGCGCTCGATCGCAGCATACCGCTCAAATTGGAGCGCCGCTCAAAAGCCGAGCGCGGCTATCATCTCTTGCGCGTATCGACACCACAGCCGCCGGAGCCGCCACAGCCAATCAAAGCCGTTCCAATCAAGCTTACAGGCAAGATGAGTGTCGCAGCCGCATTTACACGCATCGTATTCGATTGCCTCGCCCACCTGCAGGCAAATGAAGCAGGAACGCTCGCGCGGCAAGGTCCCGAATACCTTCATCAGATGCGTGTCGCCGTACGTCGGCTGCGCTCGGCCTTCGGCATATTTCGTTCGGCGTTCTCGGGCGCGGCTTTTCAACAGCACGCGGCCGAATTGCGCTGGCTCGGGCAGACGCTGGGGCCGGCGCGCGATTGGGATGTTTTCAGCACGAAGACCTTGCCGGAAATCGGCGCGCAATTTCCTGACCATGCGGGAATCGCGCAAGTCGCGAAATCCGCGGCGCAGGCGCGCGCCGCCGCCGGCGCAACGGCGGTCGAAGCAATTACGTCGCGGCGTTATCAGCGGCTTCTGTTGCTATTGTCGGCGTGGCTGACGGCTTTGCTCGACACGGCATCGGCAGCAGCCGGGCAAGTCGCGGAAGCTGCGGCTGAGGCCGGCGCAACCGCGGCGTCGCTGGCAGACCCTGCCAGCGCGGCCACCACAACTGCACGACAAGCAACCGACGCCATGGCTGGCGCGCCACCGCCGGTGGATGACACGATCGCGCTAAAAAAATACGCAAGCCGGATTCTCAGCAAGCGCCATAAACAGGTGCATAAGCGCGGACGCAAGCTGAGCCGGCTTGGCGCCGACGAACGCCATCAGCTGCGTATCGCCGTGAAGAAGCTGCGTTATGCGTCGGAGTTTTTTTCCTCGCTGTACGCCAAAGGCCCGGTTCGCAAATACACAGCGGCGCTGGCCGGGTTGCAGGAAGTTTTGGGCGCGCTTAACGATGCGGCGACTACGCCTACTTTGCCGCTGCATCTGCCAGTGTCCGCAACTCGCAAGCATGAAGCAAAGGTCGAGCAAGGAGCCGCGAGCTTCGCCACTGGCAATCCGCAAGATGCCGTCACCATAGCCGGACTGCACGAAGCCGCCGGCATTATCGCCGGCTTTAGCGCCGCGCAGGCGAAAGTAAAGTTTGCCACGCTGGATAAGCTATTCAATACGTTTCGCCGAGCGCCGACGTTTTGGTGATCGGTGGGATTGGTACAGGCAATTGCGAACCGTTTCGGCAGGATCGCTTGAAGGAGGAGTTCAATCATGGATGTGATTTTGTGGCGGCATGCGGAAGCTGAGGAGGGCGGCGTTGATATGCCCGATTACGACAGAAAGCTAACGGCGAGAGGGCGCAAACAAGCGAAGCAAGTTGCGCGCTGGCTCGAGCCGCGCCTACCCAAGTACGCAACCGTTTACGCGAGTCCGGCGCGGCGCACTCAGGAGACCGCGCGCGCACTAGTCAAAAAATTCGAGACGCTCGATGCCCTCGGCACTGAGGCAACGGCAGCCGCGATGCTGAAGGCCGTTGGTTGGCCGCGCGGCGAAAAGTCGGTTGTCATCGTCGGCCATCAACCGAGCCTTGGCCACGCCGCCGCGAAACTGCTCTCTGGAAAGCCAACTCCACTAACCATCAAGAAAGGCGCGCTTTGGTGGTTCAGCCAGCGCGAGCCTAACGAAGTCCTGCTGCTTGCGGTGGTATCGCCCGAGACGCTGTAACGGTCCCCATGGTAACAATAACGATTGCGATGGAGCCGTGACCGCGCGATGCGGCCGCAAAATTGCATCTCCCTTTAATTGCCTATCCGATAAGGGCGCTTCGGTAGCGCGCCCCTCGCGGATTCGCGGCTGGTCGCATCGAGCATTCGCTCGCTAGCGCGTCGGAGACGGCGGCAGCGATAGCTTTGGCGTGTAGCTCGATGCCGAAGCAACGAGACTACTCGCCGCGGGGGTCGATCTCGACCAGCGCGGCGCCCGCGCTGATCCGGGCGCCTCGCGCGGCGAGGCCGCGCAAGGAACCGTCGAGAGGCGCGATGATGGGGACACCGCCGACGGCGCCGACAGGGTCACCGGGCCGCACGCGCTCGCCGATCGAAAGGTTGGTGGCGAACCGACCGGCGCTCGGCGCGTGCAGGACCCACGTTTGAGTGACCCGCTCGTGGGCGGGTGTTGGAATTGCGATGTCGAATTCGGGACCCGCGATGGCCCCTGGGACCACCTCTATCGTGACAACTGGCGAGGTGACCGTCGCTTCCGGCGGCGCGCGACGTTCCGAAGGTGGACGTGTCTCGATCATCGCGACCGCTGACAACGCCGATGCGACGTCGGTCCAGGACCACGTCGTCGCGGCGATCGCGCGGTAGCGGTTCAGCACGGAGGGGATGCTCCGCACGCTCGCGCAAAACAGCGCAGGTGTACCCGAAAGCTCGGACGCACCCGTGTACCAGGCGTCGGTGAAGGACATGCCGCGGCGGGGCCACGGAGGATCGACGCGGTCGATGAGCACGACGGCATGCCCGTCACCGTGCAGCCGATGGGCAATGGCGCTGCCAACTTCGTCGCAGCCGAGCACGATGACAATCGGCCACGGATGGTTGTCGTTTACACGTTGCATGGATTTTCTCCCAGCACGGTCGGGCGGATGGTCGCGAGCCCGCTGCGTTGAACTTGGGACCGGACGGCACTAGCGCCGGCGCTTAACGTTCCCTGGACGTGCTTGACTGCTTTTGCCAAGTTCAGTGTTCTGGTCAGCCGCTCACTGCCGATGATGGCGCCGTTGCGTTACGGGATTGCGACAGTTCGCAGCGCGGCGTGGGCGCACATCTACAAGGCGATCTGCACGCGTCTGAGCGGCTCGCAGCGCTCGAACGGCTCGGCATGTTCCTGCCCGCTAACCAACGCGAAAGAGACGAGGCGCAATAGCTCGCGCTGCGCCAAAGCATCGGTGTCAAGTCCCCTTGGGTTACGTCAGCATTCCCTTCACGATACCGAGCAGCGCCGGCCCCGCCAGCAAGAACCAGACGATAGCGAGCGCGGTCAACGCGACCAGCACCGCAGCACTGCCGAGATCCTTCGCGCGTTTCGATAGTCGATGCGTATCGAGGCCGATGCGGTCGATCGCCGCTTCCACACTCGAGTTGAGCAACTCGACGACGATCACCAGCAGCACCGACCCGATGAGCAACGCCCGCTCGACGGCGCCAACCGGCAGCACACATGCGATCGGTATCAGCACTACGGCAAGCGCGATCTCCTGCCGAAAGGCGCTTTCGTGACGGAAAGCGAGCGCCAATCCGGAGAGCGAATAGAACAACGCATTGAACAGCCGGCGGATGCCGCGCTGCCCCTTGTGGGGGCTCTCGGAGAGCTCAGATCTGAGCATGCGAAGGAAGGAGGTTGGCCACGAACTGCGCAGTCGCTCGTTCCCACGAGAACGCGAGGGCGTGTTCGCGCACTACGTCTCGCGGAAGGTCGAGCGCCGCCAACGCCGCGCTACGCAGATCGTGGTCGAGTATGCCGGACGCGCCCGGCACCACGACGTCGATCGGGCCGGTCACCGGAAACGCGGCAGCCGGCGTGCCGCAGGCCATCGCCTCGATCAGCACCAAGCCGAATGTGTCAGTGCGGCTGGGAAACACGAACGCGTCTGCCTGCCGGTAGTGCCGCGCGAGTTCGTCGCCGATCTTCATGCCGAAGAAGCGAGTGTCGGGAAAGCGGCGTTCCAGTTCGGCGCGCGCGGGCCCGTCGCCGACCACCCACTTCGTTCCCGGCAGCTCGAGCGCCAGGAACGATTCGATGTTCTTCTCAACCGACACGCGGCCCGCATAGAGAAAGATCGGCCGCCGCGCGCCCGGCACGTCGCGCTCGCCGTCGCGGAAGAGTGTCGTGTCCACGCCGCATGACCACATCGCAAGATTGCCGAAGCCGCGGGCCGCCAGCCGTTGCCGGAGTTTTGGGGTTCCCACCATCAGCGCCGTGGCGGGCCCGTGGAACCAGCGCATCCAGCGATAGGCAATCGCGACGGGCAGGCGCGTGCGCGCGTAAATGTATTCCGGAAACTGCGTGTGATACGCGGTGGTGAATGGGCGCTCCGTACGCAGGCAGTGCCGCCGCGCCGCGAGACCCAGCGGCGCCTCGGTGGCGATATGCACGGCATCGGGCGCGAACGCGTCGATCATCCGCGCGACGCGCCGGCCTGGAAACAACGCGAGCCGGATTTCCGGATAGGTGGGGCACGGTATCGTGCGGAAGCCATCCGGTGTGATTGTGCCGACCGTGTGTCCAAGCAAATCGAGTTCGCGGATGGTGTTTCGCAGCGTGGTCACGACGCCGTTGATCTGCGGCGCCCACGCATCGGTGACGATCAGAATGCGCATTGGTTCAGCACCCGGTCTGCGCGGGGAGGAGCGAGGTCGCTTCGGCCTGCGTCAGCATCGCGGTTGCGGCCACCACGTCGTTCCAGCGCAGAATCGACATCGTGCCGTCGTGCGCTTCGACCAGCGCGGTGAGACTCTCGACCCAGTCGCCGGAGTTGCAATACATGATGTCGCCAATTTGCCGAATCTCGGCCTGGTGGATGTGACCGCATACGACGCCGTCGAAGCCTCGCTCTCGCGCCTCGCGCGCCACTGCTTCCTCGAATGCCGTGATGTAGCTGACGGCGTTCTTGACCTTGTGCTTCAGGAACTGCGATAGCGACCAGTACGGCAGCCCGAGGCGCGCGCGGACCGCATTGAAGTGTTGGTTCAGCTTGAGCGTGAATGTGTAGAGACTGTCACCCAGG
Source organism: Casimicrobiaceae bacterium (assembly GCA_051003055.1). Lineage (GTDB taxonomy): Bacteria > Pseudomonadota > Gammaproteobacteria > Burkholderiales > Casimicrobiaceae > VBCG01. The sequence goes on along the minus strand of JBPCLS010000135.1, from coordinate 2,589 downwards.
AACGCGAGCCATCTGGCGCAACGCACGACACCGTCGAAGAGATCGCCGTGCGTGATCAGCAGGCGTTCGCCGTTGGCGGTGACGTGCGTCGCTTCGTGCCGGATCGCGATGCCGCCGAAGTCCACGCCGACGTAGTGGCGCGCCGCTTCATCGTGGTTGCCCGGCACATAGACGACGCGCGTGCCCTTGCGCGCCTTCCGCAACACCTTCTGCACGACATCGTTGTGCGTCTGGTGCCAGAACCAGCGGCGCTTCAACTGCCAGCCGTCGATGATGTCGCCGACGAGAAACAGGTAGTCCGATTCGGTATGGCGCAAAAACGCGAGCAGCGCTGCCGCCTGGCAACCGGGCGTGCCCAGGTGCGTGTCGGAAATGAAGATGGCGCGAAAGCGCAGCGCACCCGAAGGCGACGCATCGTCGTCCTCGACCGGCCGTGCAGGATCGCTCCATGATGCGAGCAGATCGCGTGGCGGCGAACTCATCAGTTAACGCGGCTTCCGCCATGTATTGCTTCGCGTAGCGGACGCTCATGCGCGCGATCCGCAGCAGCATGAACAGATCGGCCGTGTTGAAGTCGGGATCCCAGGCGGCATCGCCGCCGATCGACATCCGCGAACGCGCGATAGCGCAGCCGTTGCGCAGCGTCGATGTCGCGCGCGCCCGCGGCGAGTTCGACTCGGAGCGCGCGGCTTGGCCACCGCGCCTCATCCTGTGTCGCAACTTGCACGAGCATCTCCTTGATCCGACGGAACATGCGTGCACGATAGCGATGCGAAGCGACGCCCACATGAAACATTTGTGACCGCAGCAAGACAAGAATGCGAACGCGGAATAACGCCGCGGGGCAGTCGTCCGAAATGCCGGTGTCACAGTGTTGCAACGGCGCTGCAACGTTGCGCCGCTATCGTCGGGGGCTTACCGAATACAGATGAGCGATGGAGCGATGCACGACGACGACGGCATTTCCAACCCGTCCGGCAACCCCACGTTCGACGAAGTCTGCGCATGTCGCGTCAACATCCAGCATCCCGGCGAGACCGCGTCGGAGCGGTCCGATCCGGACAATCCATCGGCGATTTCAGCGTGGCCCGACGGGGGACGGCCGCGCTCGGCCACGCTTGCAATTCGCCGCATCGATGGTGGACTCGTGGGCTCCTGATTCTCCTCGTCGTTCCTCCGCTGCACACGCAGCGTTCAGGCCGCCTCTCCTCCGGGCGGCCTTTTTTTGCTTTCCCGCCCTGGCGACGATGTGCACCATGGAGACCGGAAGATCAGCGCAATGGCGTTCGCCACGCCAGACCCAGATCCGCCCATTGGACCCGTTCCATCTCGAGCAGATGGGCAGTCAGCGGATGCGCTTTGAGCCAACGGACGGAGACGCCGAACCGAATAACGTGCCGGACCGCTAGCGCTACGCGTGGCGCGTCGATCGGGCCGCGTGCATGGTGAAAGAGGACGGCAAGCCGCAGCGCCAGCACCTGGGCAATCGTGTCAGGTTGACGGATGGCGTGGCCAATCTTTGCCAGCCGGCCGCGACACCCCTGCACCAGCAACGCGAGCGCTCGCTGCTCCTGTTCCGAAAATCCCGGCATGTCGGCGTGCTCGAGGATGTACGCGCCGTGCTTGTGAAAGCCGGTATGCGAGACCGTATACCCGATTTCGTGCAACAAACCGGCCCATTGGACGCGCTGCGCGACTTGCCCGTCGGGTGCCGGTGCCGCGTTCATGTAGAGAGCTTCGGCGAATGCCGCGACGCGCAGCGCGTGTGGGCGATCGACGGGGTAGCGCTCCAGAAACCGATCGACCGCGGCGGTGCGGCTATCGCTGCGAACCGTGCGGCCCAATAGGTCGTACAACACGCCTAAACGCAACGCGCCGCCCACCGGGTTGATCCGCGGCACTCGCAGTTCGGCGAGCGCCGCCGCCATGATCGCGAGACCGCCTGGCAGCACCGGCGCGCGTTCTGATTGGAGACCCGCGAGCGAGAGGCGCGACAGGTGCCCCGCGCTGATCATTCGCGTACGCAGGCGGGCCAAGCCTTCCGGGGTGATGCCGCCGGCCGAGAGTCCGTTTTCTTCGAGGATAGCTGCCAATGCGAGCGCGGTGCCGGAGGACGCGTAAGCCTCGCGCCAATGTTCGGGGCCGAAGCGGACCGCGATCGCTTCGATATCGGCGCGTGCGTGCGTTGCGGCCGCGGCGAATGCCTCCGCGCTCAACGCGCCATCGGCGAAAAATTGCTGCGACAGGCCGACGCAACCGAGCGACAGCGATTCGAGCCGCTCGGGCGTGAGACCCCGGCCGATGATGAATTCGGTGGAACCACCGCCGATGTCGATGACGAGCCGCGGTGCTGGCGATGGGGGCAACACGTGGGCGGCGCCGACGTAGATGAGCCGTGCTTCTTCGTGACCTGCGATGACATCGATCGGAAATCCGAGCGCGGCTTCAGCTTGCGGCAGAAACGTAGCCGCGTTCTTGGCGACCCGAAAGATGTTTGTGGCGACAGCGCGCACGGCCGACGGATGCAGTCCCGAAAGGCGTTCGCGGAAGCGCGCGAGACAGCCGAGCGCCGCGCGCTGCGCTTGCGGC
>JBPCLS010000134.1:0-9455 GCA_051003055.1 Casimicrobiaceae bacterium | reverse complement strand
GTCCAACTATTTATGGGACGAGTCAGCCCATCTGTACGAAAAGTCGATGAAGCTCTGGGAAGGACTGTCGCAGGAGCTCAACTACAACGTGATGTTCAGCCAGCGCGGGGTCATGAATCTTGGCCATTCGTTGCAGGAAATGCGCGACATTACGCGCCGCGTCAATGCGAATCGTCTCAACGGCATCGACGGAGAGATCCTCGATATTGCACAGGTGAAGAACCTGGAGCCGCTGATCGATACGTCGGCGAATGCGCGTTATCCGATTCTCGGCGCATCCTGGCAACGGCGTGGCGGCACCGCCCGCCACGACGCCGTCGCGTGGGGCTTCGCGCGCGGGGCCGACGCGCGCGGCGTCGACATCATTCAACAATGCGAGGTGATCGGCATTCGGCGCGACGGAGGCCACGTGACGGGCGTGGACACGACGCGCGGATTCATCGCAGCGCCAAAAGTTGCCATTGTTGCCGCCGGTCATTCGTCGGTGGTCGCGGCGATGGCCGGGCTGCGCCTGCCGATCGAAAGCCACCCGCTGCAAGCGCTCGTCTCCGAGCCGCTCAAGCCCTGCCTGAACACGGTGGTGATGTCCAACGCCGTGCATGGTTACATCAGCCAATCGGACCGAGGCGATCTGGTCATCGGTGCGGGGATCGACGGTTATGTCGGGTACGGGCAGCGCGGGAGCTACCAAATCATCGAGGGAACGATGGCCGCGATCGTCGCGTTATTTCCCTCGTTCAGTCGCGTCCGCATGAACCGGCAATGGGCCGGAATCGTCGATGTGTGCCCGGACGCATCGCCGATTGTCGGCAAGACGCCGCTTGTGGGGCTCTACATCAATTGTGGTTGGGGGACCGGTGGCTTCAAGGCCACACCCGGTTCGGGCTGGGTGTTCGCGCATACCATCGCGAATGACTGTCCGCACGAACTCAACGCGCCCTTTTCACTCGATCGCTTCGTCACCGGGCGCTTGATCGACGAACACGGTGCAGCAGCGGTATCGCATTGAGCGCGACATGCTGTTGATCGACTGCCCGTGGTGTGGGCCGCGTGCGGAGACCGAGTTTTCCTGCGGAGGCGAAGCGCATATTGCTCCACCCGGGAATCCGGAAGCGGTGTCCGATGTGCAGTGGGCGGATTACCTCTTCCACCGTAGCAACCCCAAGGGTGCGCAGCGCGAACAATGGGTGCACACCTACGGCTGCCGCCGCTGGTTCAACGTCGAGCGGGACACGATTACCTACAAGATCAAACGTACGTACCCAGTAGGCGAGGCGCGGTGAGGGCGAACCATGCGACAGATTAATCGCCTCGACGAAGGCGGCCGTATCGACCGCACCGAGCCGCTCACGTTTTCATTCAATGACCATCGGTATACCGGATTTGCCGGCGACACGCTCGCCTCCGCGCTGCTCGCCAATGGCATAACGTTCATCGCGCGCAGCGCTAAATATCACCGGCCGCGCGGCATCGTCACGTGTGGCGTGGAAGAGCCGAACGCGATCGTGCAACTGGGCGATGGCGCGTATGCCGTGCCGAACGCCCGCGCGACGCAGGTGGAGTTGTACGACGGGCTCAGCGCCCGCAGCGTCAATTGTTGGCCCAGCGTCGACTTCGATTGGATGGCCTGCGTCGAACTGGTTTCACGCGTCCTGCCCGCCGGCTTTTACTACAAGACGTTCATGTGGCCAAAGAGTTTCTGGATGCGTTACGAGCAGGTGATTCGCCGCGCCTCGGGCCTCGGCCGGACGCCGCGCGGGGCGGATCCGGATTTTTATGACAAGACCTATGCCCATTGCGATGTGCTGGTCGCAGGCGCAGGGGCTGCTGGAATTTCCGCCGCATTGGCTGCGGGACGCGCCGGCGCGCGAGTGATGCTGGCGGACGAACAGAACGAATTCGGCGGAAGTCTGCTCGGGTCGAACGGCGAAATCGACGGCAAGACGGCCGCGGAATGGCTGCGCGATGCCGTCGCGGAATTGGCGTCGATGCGCGAAGTGACGCTGATTCCCCGCGGCACCGTGTATGCCTATGTCGATCACAACTATCTGCTGATCGCGCAGCGCCTCACCGACCACCTAACGCAAGATGCGCGTAAAGGTCCGCGCGAGCGAATCTGGCGCGTCCGTGCGGCGCAGGTCGTGCTGGCGACGGGCGCGCACGAGCGGCCGTTGGTGTTTCGCAACAACGATCGCCCCGGCGTCATGATGGCATCAGCTGTGTCGACTTATATCAATCGCTACGCGGTCAAGCCAGCGGAGACTGCGCTCATCTTCACCAATAACGACAGCGCGTATCTGACCGCGTTGGATTTGCATCGCATCGGCGTAAGAGTCGCCGGCGTGGTCGACGCGCGACGTGCTCCCGACGGTGAGCTTCCGCGCCAAGTCCGGGGCCTGGGAATCGAAGTATTGCGGGGTTGTGTGATCAGCGACGTGACCGGAACAAAACGCGTCACCGGCGCCAAAGTGATGCGCCTCGAAGCCGATGGCACGGTGCGCGGGTCGGCAACGCACATTGCCTGCGACTTGATCGCGGTATCGGGCGGATGGAATCCGGTGATCCATCTGTCGGCACAGTCCGGGGCGAAAGCGGTGTGGAACGAACGGCGCGCCTGTTTCCTACCGGGCACGCCGGTGCAGCGCGAGCGCTCGGCGGGCGGCTGCGCCGGCGAATTCACAATGACCGAAGCGTTGCTGCAGGGTACGCGCGCCGGCGCCGAGGCGGCCCGCCTAGCACGCCTTGGCGAAACTGCGCGGGTGCCGGCAATCGTCGATCGCACCGTTGTCACCGAAGCGGTGCACCTCGCGCACGCAAGCGAGGGTCCCGTGGTGCCGGCGACAGCGAGCGACGACACCGTCGGCGAAGAATCGCTGATGCCGTTGTGGCTGGTCCCCGGAAGGAAACCGGTCGGACGCGGCGGCAAGCAGTTCGTGGATTTGCAGAACGATGTTACGGCTGCCGACATTTTTCTCGCGGCGCGCGAGGGCTTTCATTCGATCGAGCACACCAAGCGCTACACCGCACTCGGATTCGGGACCGATCAGGGGAAACTCGGCAATGTCAACGGAATGGCCATTCTCGCCCAAGCGCTGGGGCAATCGATCGCCGATACCGGTACGACGACGTTCCGTCCCAACTACACGCCGGTGACCTTCGGTGCGATTGCCGGTCGCGAAGTCGGCGAATTGTTCGACCCCGTGCGCAAGACTTCGCTCCACGCGTGGCATCTCGCGCACGGTGCGCTGTTCGAGAACGTCGGGCAGTGGCAACGTCCCTGGTATTTTCCGAACGAGGGGGAGGATTTGCACGCGGCGGTCAAGCGCGAATGTCTCGCCGTCCGCCACAGCGTAGGGATCATGGACGCCTCCACGCTGGGGAAAATCGACATTCAAGGACCTGATGCCGCCGAATTCCTGAATCGCGTGTACACGAATGCCTGGACGAATCTTAAAGTGGGCAGTTGCCGCTACGGGATGATGCTCGGCGAAGACGGCATGGTAAAGGACGACGGCGTCACAACGCGCGTCGCCGAGAATCGCTACCTGATGACGACGACCACCGGTGGCGCGGCCGCGGTCATGGCCTGGCTTGAACGCTGGCTGCAGACCGAATGGCCGCACTTGAAGGTCTATTTCACGTCGGTGACCGAGCACTGGGCAACCATTGCGGTGGCCGGACCCAGGAGTCGTGAAGTGATGGGCCGGGTATGCACCGGCATCGACTTCGCCAAGTCAGCGTTTCCGTTCATGACGTTTCGCGAAGGAACGGTCGCGGGCACGCCGTGCAGAGTGATGCGCATCAGCTTTTCCGGCGAGCTGGCCTACGAGATCAATGTCGACGCCAACGACGCGCTGCGCGTGTGGGAAGCCCTGAAGGAAGCGGGCCGCCCGTTCGCCATGACGCCGTACGGAACCGAGTCGATGCACGTTCTGCGCGCGGAAAAAGGCTTCATCATCGTCGGGCAAGAAACCGATGGCTCGGTGACACCCGTCGATCTGGGCATGGACTGGATCATCGGCAAGGCCAAGGGCGATTTCATCGGCAAGCGTTCGCTCGCGCGCCCGGATACGGCGCGCCCGGATCGGAAGCAGCTCGTCGGATTGCTAACCGTCGATCCGCTGGCGGTGTTGCCCGAGGGCGGGCAAATCGTCGCTGATGCGTCGGTACCTGTGCCGATCCCGATGCTCGGCCATGTCACCTCGAGCTACTACAGCGCGTGTCTTGGCCGCTCCATTGCACTCGGCTTGGTCAAGGATGGCCGCCGCCGGCATGGCGAAACCGTGCACGTTCCGCTGGCAAGCGGGCAAGTCATCGCCGCGATTATTGGCGACACGGTCTTCATTGATCCGCAAGGGGAACGACAGCATGTCTAATGCAACACGCGGTGAGGCGACACGGTCTTCATCGATCCGCAAGGGGAACGACAGCATGTCTAATGCGATACACGGCGAGAATTCGTCTGGTCGCTCGCTCGCGGGAACCGCCGTGTTCGATCCGCAGCGCATCGTTGTTCGCAAGAAGCTCGGCCTTGGTCACATCAATCTGCGCGGCGATTCCACGGATGCGAGCTTCACGCGCGGTGTCAGGACCGTGCTCCGCTTCGACTTGCCAAGTATTCCGAATACGGTTAGCGAAGGTGGCGACGTCGTGGCGTATTGGCTGGCGCCCACCGAATGGCTGCTGGTCTTACCTGCGGAGCATGAGCGCGCCGTTGCAGTGGGCCTTCGTGACGCACTGGCGGGGCAATTCGTGTCGGTAGTCGAGTTAAGCGGCGGACAAGTGGTTCTGCTCGTGACTGGCAGCCGCGTGCGCGATGTGCTCGCCAAGGGGTGTCCGCTCGATCTGCACGAAGGAGCGTTCGCTCTCGGGCAGTGCGCACAGAGTCATCTCGCAAAAGCGCCGGTTCTGCTGCGTCCTGTTGCGAGTGGCATCGAGCTTATTCTGCCGCGAAGCTTTGCCGATTATCTGTGGCAATGGCTTGAGGGTGCCGTGCAGGAATATGGCGGATGGGTCGTACAGCCGACATCGCCGGACACGGTATTCTTGCAGCGTGCAGGGGTGGATGGGAGGGAGTGACCAAGATGGTTGGCTGTGAACAGAACGAGTCGCGCAGTCGCGTTTTCGCGGGCCCCCGCATTGCAATCCGTCCTGGCGAACCGCATATGCCCCTGGGTCTGCTGCGCGCCGATGTCCGGGCTGACCACTAACGCGGCCGGGGTACTTCCATGAAAAGGAGGTCGACGTTGCTGCATCCAGGCGTCTGGTTGTTGTTGTTCTTCACGTTGCTGATCGCCGGGCCGGTGCTCTCGATCGCTTCCGGCAAGGTGTCTATCCGCGGCGATTGGTCCAAGGCGACCCATCGTGCGTCGGGTCTCGCGCCTGATCCCACGACGCATCGCGAAGCGGTCGTGCAAGTCTACGGCGGCCGCACGTTCGGATGGCGCGGCGCATTCGCCGTGCATACGTGGCTTGCCGCGAAAGCCGCCGGAGCCGGCCGTTACACGCGTTACGAGGTGATCGGCTGGTACGCGCGCGCCGGCCATTCCGCGGTTTCGGTGTCCAACACGCGGGCCGCGGACGCCGAGTGGTATGGCACAGCGCCTGAGCTGATCCGCGACGTGCGCGGCGCGGAAGCCGAGGCCGTCATCGCGAAGCTCGACCGGGCGGCGGCTTCGTATCCGTTTGCGAACAGCTACAGCGTGTGGCCGGGTCCGAACAGCAACACGTTCATCGCACACCTCGGCCGCGAGATCCCGGAATTGCGGCTCGCAATGCCCGCTACCGCTATCGGAAAGGACTATCTGCCGTTGTCCGAGGCGATATCACGCGTGCCAAGCGGCACCGGCTACCAGCTGTCACTCTACGGACTGCTCGGCGGACTCGTCGGAGTAGAGGAAGGCATCGAGCTCAACGTTCTCGGTCTCGTGCTCGGCATCGACTTCCGACCGCCAGCGATCAAGCTTCCAGGCATCGGCAACGTGCCGCCGCGCAACGTGCTGAACCCGGCGAAGCCGATGAGCACCTAACGCCGCTGCGCCGCCAGCCCACGCGCACCGGCCACCGCGGCCTTCGCCGCTACAGCCCTCGCAAGCTCGTTGTCACCCGGCCCGCAGTCGGCAGGCGCGCGGTCCGGCGCATCGCCCGACGCGGTATTCTTGCAACGTGCAGGGGTGGATGGTAAGGAGTGACGAAGATGATGAGCCGCGAACAGAACGAACTGATCACGCGCATTGGCGCCGACCGGCCGGCGGGCATGCTATTGCGCAAGTACTGGCAGCCGGCCGCGCTGATCGATGAATTCGCAGATGCGAAACCGGTGAAGGCGCTGACGCTGCTTGGCCAGGACCTGGTGCTGTTTCGCGATGAGGCGGGTCGCTTCGGCCTTCTCGACCGGCACTGCCCACACCGGGGCGCCGACCTGTCCTATGGCCGGCTCGAGAACGGCGGGCTGCGCTGCCTGTTTCACGGCTGGCTGTTCGACATCGACGGCAAGTGCCTCGAAACACCTGCTGAGCCGGTGGGCAGCCCTATGTGCAGTCGCGTGCGCCAACAGGCTTATCCGGTGATTCAGAAAAGCGGCATCCTGTGGGCGTACCTTGGCGAGGGTGAGCCGCCGGCGTTTCCGGATTTCGACTGCTTTGTCGCACCCGACAGCCACCTGTTCGCATTTAAGGGCTGGTGGGAATGCAACTGGCTGCAGGCGCTCGAGGTGGGCATCGATCCCGCGCACGCGTCGTACCTGCATCGCTACTTTCAGGACGAGGATCCGAAAGATAGCTATGGACGGCAGTTTCGTAGCTCGTCCAGCGACACGAACATGCCGATGACCAAAGTGCTGCGCGAGCATGACCGGCCCGAGATCCGCGTGGAAAAGACCGACTGGGGCCAGCGCCTGATCACGCTGCGCAAGATCGACGAACGGCACACGCATGTGCGCGTCACCAACACGATTTTCCCACAGGCTTTTTTGATTCCGATGTCCGATGAGATCACGATCTCGCAGTGGCATGTACCCATCGACGATGAGAACACCTGCTGGTACACGATCTTCACGAGCTTTGGCGCGCCGATCGACAAGCAGCGATTTCGTGAAATCCGGCTGAAGACCTATCCGGCGCCGGATTACCGTCCGATTTTCAACCGGCGAAACCGCTACGGCTTCAACCTCGAGGAGCAGCGTTCACAGACCTACACCGGCATGGGCATGGACATCAACATCCATGACCAGTGGGCGTGCGAGAGCCAAGGTCCGATCCAGGATCGCACCCGCGAGCATCTGGGCACGTCGGATCGCGCTATCGCGACCTACCGGCGGATGCTGCTGGAGGCGATTGCGACCGTACAAAAAGGCGGCAAGCCGCTCATGTGCTTGGACGAGAGTGCCGCGCGCGCTTTGCGCGGCCCGGCGACGCTCGATGGCCTCGGTCCAAGTTCCGGCTGGGAGAGTTACTGGCCCGAAGTTGACGAGCGGCGGCGCAGCAATGCGCCGTGGGCGGCGCCCAAGGCTGCATGAAAAGCGGTGAAGTCGGAAATATGAGCTTCGTTGAACGTCATAACCTGTGGAGCGACGTGCAGGTCGCGGCTGCGCGCGAGGCCGAGAAGACAATCGGCGAGCGCGGCGTCGAGCTGGTGCGATTCGCATTCGCCGACCAGCACGGCCTGGTCCGGAGCAAGTCGATCATTGCAGGCGAGGCAGCGCACGCGATGGCCGCTGGGGTCAAATTGGTGAGCTCCCTCCTGCTCAAGGACACGTCGAATCGCACCGCCTGGCCGGTATTTTCCAAAGGCGGGGGCTTTGAAACCCGCGACTTCGAAGGGGCGCCGGACGTGGTGCTGATCGCCGATCCGACCACGTTCCGAATACTCCCATGGGCGGAAAACACCGGCTGGGTCTTGTGCGACGCGTACTTTCCCGACGGCCGCACAGTGCCGTTTGATACACGTGGCATCTTGCGCCGAGCCTTGGCGTCACTCGCGAAGAAGGGGTTCGATTACGTCAGCGGACTCGAAGTCGAGTTCTATGTGTTTCGCCTCGAGAGCCAGAGGACCGCGCTCGCAGAGAGCGGCTGGCCAGGAGAGCCGCCCCAGGTGAGCCTTTTCAATACCGGCTATCAGTTGCTCAGCGAGCAGCGCTTCGATCAGCTCGAGCCCGCGCTGCAGATCCTTCGGCGCGAAATTCTTGCCATGGGAATGCCGCTGCGTTCGGTCGAAGTCGAGTTTGGCCCGAGCCAATGCGAGTTCGTATTCAACGCCGAGATCGGCATCGACTCCGCGGACACGATGATCCTGTTCCGCAACGCTGCGAAGCAGATCATGCGGCGGCATGGGCTGCACGCAAGCTTCATGTGCCGCCCGCGGATCCCGAATGTGATGTCTTCGGGCTGGCATCTGCATCAGTCGCTGCGGGACCGGACCAGCGGGGCTAACGCGTTCACATGCGCGGCGGCGGGAGGCGACGCCGAGTCCGCGGCAAGCTATCTTTCGCACACCGGATGCCGCTTTCTGGCGGGATTGCTTGCCCACGCGCAGGGCGCGACGGTTTTCGCCACGCCGACCGTGAACGGGTACCGGCGCTACTGCCCGAACTCGCTCGCGCCCGATCGCGCCATCTGGGGACTCGATAACCGCGGTGCGATGCTGCGCGTGGTTGGCGGGCGCGGCGATACCGACACGCATATCGAGAACCGGATCGGCGAACCGGCGGCTAATCCCTATCTCTATATGGCTTCGCAAATCTTCGCCGGCCTCGACGGCTTGGCGAAAGAGCTCGACCCCGGGCCCCGGGCGGACAGTCCCTACGAAACGACAGCGCCGAAGCTACCGACAACACTGACCGATGCGATCAAAGCGTTGCGCGACAGCACCTGCATGCGGGAAGGCTTCGGCAGCGAATTCGTCGATTACTACGCGCGGATCAAGGAAGCCGAACTTGCGCGCTTCAACGCCGAAGTGAGCGAATGGGAACACCGGGAATACTTCGATTTGTTCTGAAATCACTCAAGGAGTAGCGATGAAGACAAGGCACCTCTTTTGCAGCGTCATTCTTGCGGTCGCAGCCGGCTGGGCGGGTATCGCCGGAGCCCAGGAGACAACGCTCAAATTGCATACGTTCATGTCGCCGACATCGAACGTGTGGGTCAATATGCTCGTGCCGTGGATGGACAAAGTTACGAAGGAGTCGGGCGGCAAGATCGCTTTTCAGGCGTTCCCTTCGATGCAGCTCGGCGGTGCGCCGCCGCAACTCTACGATCAAGCAAAGGATGGCGTCGCCGATGTCGTCTGGACGCTGCCCGGTTACACGGCCGGCCGTTTTCCCACGGTCGAGGTGTTCGAGCTGCCGTTCATGTTCAACAACGCTGACGCGGTCAGCCGCGCGCTGTGGGAGTACGTGCAAGGTCCGGGCAAGGGCGACTTCAAGGACGTGCACGTGATCGCCGTTCACTCGCACGGGC
>JBPCLS010000133.1:0-8434 GCA_051003055.1 Casimicrobiaceae bacterium | reverse complement strand
CCGCCGCACTCACCACCAGGATCGCCCCGTCCATCTGCGCCGCCCCGGTGATCATGTTCTTCACATAATCGGCGTGCCCCGGACAGTCCACGTGCGCGTAGTGCCGCTGGCTCGTCTCGTACTCCACGTGCGCCGTGTTGATGGTGATCCCCCGCGCCTTCTCCTCCGGCGCCGCATCAATCGAGTCGTACGCCCGCGCCTCCCCGCCAAACTTCTTCGACAGCACCAACGTCATCGCCGCCGTCAGCGTCGTCTTGCCGTGATCCACGTGCCCAATCGTCCCCACGTTCATGTGCGGCTTCGTCCGCTGAAACTTGCTCTTCGCCATGTCAATCCTTCGTGAAAAAGTGAAACCCTACTTTTCCCCGGGTTCTAGTTGCCCTCGAATCGCTGGCTCATTTGCCAACAAAGCCAGACGATTCGAGGCGGAAAAACTACGAGTCTAGGTCCCTGGTGCCCACGGCGCGGATTGAACGCGCGACCTCTCCCTTACCAAGGGAGTGCTCTGCCACTGAGCTACATGGGCGCGCATTCTTGTGGCCGCTCCGTGGCGCGAACGCTCAGGGTGAATCCGCCCTTCGGTTCGTTCGACACTGGTCGCATAACGGTTGAGCTTTCCTGGAGCGGGTGAAGGGAATCGAACCCTCGTCGTAAGCTTGGAAGGCTTCTGCTCTACCATTGAGCTACACCCGCTTATCCACGAGGCAGATGCCCAATCCTAAGATCCCCTAGGTGGTGGAGGGGGAAGGATTCGAACCTTCGAAGGCAGAGCCGGCAGATTTACAGTCTGCTCCCTTTAACCGCTCGGGAACCCCTCCGTCGAAACGCGCGATTCTAGCAGCTTTTGGCGACACTGGTCAATGCGTCCGAGATTGCGTGATGCCGCTACCGTTGCGCAATTAACTCGTTCGGCATCAGACACTTAAAGCTTGCGTACTGCGCCGCGCGCATCACTTTTTGCAATAATGCGAGCGACCTCCCGTTGTCGCTCAAAGGATTCCCATGCGCCGCTGCCACGCCGATTTCGCCCTGCAGGAAGGAAGCGATCGCGGTTTCACGATTGGCATGCCGACATTTACGTTCGGCTCCGGTGTTCTTTCCGAAGCCGGCGCGCAGGCCACCGAGCTGGGCTTGAAGCGGGTGGCCGTGTTTACCGACAAGCGCCTCGTCAAGAGCGAGATTTTTGCGACGGTTCGCGCGTCGTTGGCCGGCGCGGCCGTGGATATGGTGGTCTATGACGGCGCAAGCGATGGCCGCGACGGGATTCGACTGCATGAGTCACGCGCTCGAGTCGATCACTGCGCGCGCTTATCCGCGGCGGATGAATCCGGCCCAGGGCGTGCAACGTCCGGTATCGCAAGGCGCGAATCCCTTCTCCGACATGCTCGCGACGCAGGCGTTGCAACTGGTCGGCGACTTTCTCGCGCGCGCTGTAGCCGACGCTGCCGACACCGAGGCGCGGACCGAGATGATGTACGCCGCGATGCTCGCGGGCATCGCCTTCAACGCCGCCTGTTGTCATCTGCCGCACGGGCTCTCGTACGCCGTCTCCGGCCTGACCAAAGACTGGCACGTCCCCGGCTATCCTGCCGGCGCTTCGTTGGTGCCGCATGGCATGGCGGTCGTCCTCAACAATCCCTCGGTGTGGCGGTTCACGGCCGCACACCATCCTTCGCGTCATCTGCATTGCGCATTCTCGCTAGGCGCGGATTCAACCGGTGCAACTCCGGACGACGCCGGCGAAGTTCTGGCGAATCGCGTCATCGAGCTCATGCGAGCGACGGGGATGCCGAATGGTTTGACCGCGCTCGGATTGGGCGAAGAGCATATCGACGCGCTGGCGACCGGCGCCGAACCGCAGTATCGCGTGATCCGCAATGCGCCGGTGGACGTCGGTCGCGACGAGCTCAAGCACCTGTTCCGCGGTGCGCTTCGGTATTGGTAGAGGCAGCGCTTGCGTTCTCCTGCGGATCATCGCCCAACGGCGTGCGCTCCACTCTTCGAGCCGGCAGGCGAACGGCGAACGTGCTGCCCTTACCCGGGGTGCTGGAAATTTCGAGTTCCGCCTGATGCCGCAGCAAGACGTGCTTGACGATCGCGAGTCCGAGACCCGTTCCGCCGGTTGCACGCGAACGGCTGCGATCGACGCGATAGAACCGCTCCGGTAGGCGCGGAATGTGTTCGGGCGCAATTCCGATACCGGTGTCGGCGACCGCGAACTCGCCTGCGCCGTCGGGATCGACGCGCCACGACAGCGTGATCGTGCCACCGCGGGGCGTATAGCGAACCGCATTGGATACCAGGTTGCCGAAGGCGCTCGCGAGTTCGTCGCGACTGCCGAGCACCGTCGCCGCGTCGCCGATTTCGAGTGCAACCGTGTGCTGGCCTTGCGACAAGGCCTTCGCGTCGGCAGAGAGCCTTAGCAGCAGCGGAACGATGGCAAAGGAATTCTCGCCGGGCATATTCTGCTCGCTTTCAAGCGCAGATAACGTAAGCAGGTCTTCGACCAGCCGCTGCATGCTCATGGCCTGCTCCTGCATAAGCTGCAGGAACCGTGCGCGCTGTTTGGCGTCGAGTTCGAGTTCCTGCAGGGTTTCGAGAAAGCCGGTAATGACCGTCAGCGGTGTCTTGAGCTCGTGCGAAACATTGGCGATAAAGTCGCGCCGCATCCGCCCCACCGCTTCAAGGTGCGTCACGTCGCGCGACATCAGCAGTTTCTCGTCAGCGGCGAACGGCACCAGTTGCAGCGATAGCGTGGCGCCCGCGTTGCGATGCGAATCGACGAGCACCGCTTCGCTGTAGTCGCCTCTCTCCAGGTAGCGAATGAATTCGGGCTCCCGCAGAAAATTGACGATCGGCTGTCCGCGATCGGATTTGAGGTTGAGGCCGAGTTGAAGCAGCGCGCGGGGATTGGCCCACTCGATGCGATTGTCCGTATCCAGCACGACCACTCCGTCGGGGAGCGCGTCTGCCGCGTTGCGGAAGCGCTCGATCGTCTGCTTCAAATCGCGCTGATAGGCAGCGCGGGTGCGAACGCGGCGGTAAATCGCGCTGAAAACGGGCCCCCACGTCCCGCGGCCCTCCGGAACCGCCGCATCGAGCGGGCCGGCGGCCCATGCGGTGAGAAGGCTCAAGTGCCGCAGATGGAATGCGAGTATGGCCGCACCGGCGGCGATCAGCGCCGCCAGCGCCCACACCGGTCCGGCGATCGCCCACACCACGAGGACGATCACGAGGCTGCCAGCGGGTACGAGCAGCGCCGCCCGGACAATAGGGTTCATCGCGGGACGCTTAAGCGATAGCCGCTCCCCCGCACGGTTTCGAGGAGCTTGGCGTGACCGTGAGGCTCAAGCGCCAGTCGTAAGCGGCGAATATGCACGTCGACCGTCCGCTCCTCGAGGTAGACATGGTCGCCCCACACCTGGTCGAGGAGTTGCGTGCGCGAATGCACGCGTTCCGGCCGCGCCAAGAAAAACCGCAACAGGCGAAACTCGGTCGGCCCCATCGATACGTTTTGGCCATCAGCCGTGACGCGGTGTGTCGCCGGATCGAGCTTGAGTCCTCCCGCCCGAAGCGGCTCCTGTGCCGCCTCCGGTGCGCGCCGGCGCAGCACGGACTTGATGCGCGCCTTGAGCTCCCGCGGCGAGAAGGGCTTGGTCACGTAGTCGTCGACCCACGCTTCAAGGCCGGCAATCTTGTCCGCTTCGTCGGTGCGAGCCGTGACCATGATGATCGGTAGCTCCTTGGTTCGGGGATCGCTGCGCAATTGCTTGGCCAGAGCAAGCCCTGACTGACCGGGAAGCATCCAGTCGAGCAACAGCAGCGCTGGCAGCTCGTTCTTCAACGCGACGTGCGCCGACTCGGCGTCGGTGGTGGCGATGACCTCGTACCCGGCGTCGACCAGGTTGACCTTCAGCAATTCGAGAATCGCAGGCTCGTCTTCCACCACGAGGATCTTTGGTGTCATTGCTCGGCCACTTCCGCGCGGATCTGTTCCGCCGTCGCATGCCGGACATCCTTGCCCCTGACGACCTGGACGATAGCTTCCGCGACGTTTTTCGTATGATCGCCGATTCGCTCGATGGATTTGGCGATGAACACGATCTCGAGCGCCGGCGAAATCGTGCGCGGGTCTTCCATCATATAGCTGATAAGCTGGCGCAGGATCGCTGAAAATGCCGCGTCGATATCCTCGTCGCGGTCGATCACTTCCGCGGCCGCTTCCACATCGAGACGCGCGAACGCATCCAACGCCATCCGCAGCATCGCGAGCGCACTGCCGGCCGCGCGCGTGACATCGAAATAGCGGACCTGCGTCAAGCGATCGCTCCCCCGCGTCTGCGCCGCCTTGTACGCGACTTTCTTAACCTCATCTCCGATGCGCTCCAAGTCGTTCACGATCTTGGTGACGGTGAGGATCATGCGCAGGTCGATCGCCGTCGGCTGGCGTCGCGCGATGATCTGCGCGCACAGTTGATCGATATCCATCTGCATCTGGTTGATTTTCGCCTCATCGGCGCCGATCAGGTCGACCGACGTCGCGTCGTATTCTTCCTGCAGCGCGCCGATCGCCCGCGTCAACTGCTTCTCGACGAGCCCGCCCATCGAGAGGACGCCGCTGCGGATCGATTCCATTTCGGCGTTGAACTGGCTGGAGGTATGGTCGCTCATGATGGCTCTCCGTCCGTTTCCGTTATCAGCCGAAGCGGCCGGTAATGTAGTCCTCGGTTTCCTTCTTCCTCGGCTTGAAGAAAAGCGCGTCCGTGCGGCCGAACTCGACGACTTGGCCGATGTACATGTACGCCGTGTAGTCGGAGACGCGAGCCGCCTGCTGCATATTGTGCGTCACGATGAGAATCGTGACCTTCCTCTTCAATTCGCTCACCAGTTCTTCGATGCTGGCGGTGGCGATCGGATCCAGCGCCGATGTCGGTTCGTCGAACAGCAGAATTTCCGGATCGGTTGCCAGCGCGCGTGCGATGCACAGGCGCTGCTGTTGCCCGCCGGAGAGGTTCGACCCCATTTCGTTCATGCGGTTCTTGACCTCTTCCCACAACGCCGCGCTGCGCAGCGAGTCTTCGACCTTTTCATCCAGCAGATTCTTGCGGGTGACGCCGCGCACGCGTAGGCCGTAGGCGACATTTTCGTAGATCGTCTTCGGAAACGGGTTGGGCTTCTGAAACACCATGCCGATCCGCATCCGCACTTCAATCGGATCGACGTCCTTGGCCAAGAGGTCAGTATTGTCTGGGTGCAACACGATCTGGCCGTCGTACCGGTTGCCGGCGTATAAATCGTGCATCCGGTTGAAGCACCGCAGGTAGGTCGATTTGCCGCAGCCGGACGGACCGATCAGCGCTGTCACCTTGTGCTCGTACACCGGCATATCGACCGATTTCAGCGCCTGAAAGCTGCCGTAATGAAAACTTAATCCGCGGGATTCCGCCTTCAACGGCGGGGGCGGCTCATTCAGCGCGACGGGCGGTTCGGCGTTGGGCGTGGCGCTGCCGAGCATCGTGGCGTGCGTGGTCGAATCCATCGTTCTCACCATTTGATGTGTTTGCGGAGGCGGTAGCGCAGCCAGATGGCAAGCCCGTTCATGGTCAAGGTCATCAACACGAGGATAAACCCGGCGGCGGCCGCGTTGTGCTGGAACGCTTCCTCAGGGCGAGACGTCCAGTTGAACATCTGGATCGGCATGACGGTAAACGGCGCCTTGAGCCATTCGAACGAGATATACGGCGCGACATCGGCGATGGGTGCCGGCGGCAGAAACGCTATGAACGTCAGCGCCCCGATCGTGATGATCGGCGCCGTTTCGCCGATGGCACGCGACAGGCCGATGATCACTCCGGTCAGGATTCCCGGCATCGAGTACGGCACGATGTGGTCCTTGACGGTCTGCCATCGTGTCGCTCCGAGTGCGTACGCCCCTTCGCGGATGACGCCGGGAATCCCCCGAATGGCCTCGCGCGTCGCGACGATCACGATCGGCAGAATCAGAAGCGCCAGGGTCAAACCCGCGGTCAGAATGCTTTGCCCCAAGCCGAAGGTGTAGACAAACAGGCCCAACGCCAGCAACCCGTACACAATCGATGGCACGCCGGCGAGATTGGTGATGTTGATCTCGATGATGTCGGTGATCCAGTGCTTGGGTGCGTACTCCTCGAGATAGACGCCGGCGCCAATGCCGAGCGGCACCGCGAAGAACGCGGTCACGAGCATGACGAGCGTCGTACCGACCCAGGCCGAGAGGATGCCCGCCTGGCCCGCGCGACGCGACGGGAATTGGGTGAAGAACTCCGGGTTCAGCCGGCTCCAGCCGTCGATGGCCATGTCGAAAAACAGCGTAGCGAAGGTCAGCAGTCCGATTCCCAAACAAATGATTCCCAGCGCCACAAAAATTGTGTCCCAGCGCCTGCCTTTGGCGATCAGCGCCCGGATTTCGGCGGCGTTTTGCGCAATCGCCGCCATCAGTACACCTCGCGGAAGTGCTTGCGCATGAAGAAGCCGATCAGGTTGAACACCAGCGTGAGCAGGAACAGCGTCAAGCCGGCGGCGAAAATCGTCTGGTAGCCGATGCTGCCGTGGGGGAGGTCGCCGAGAGCCACCTGCACGATGAACGAGGTAATCGTCGCCGCAGGTTCGAGCGGATTGAACGTGAGATTCGGCTGCATTCCGGCGGCCACCGCCAGGATCATCGTTTCTCCGACGGCACGCGAGATTCCCAGGATATAGGCGGCGGCCACACCCGAAATCGCCGCGGGAAAGACAACGCGCGTGGCCGTCTGCAGCCGCGTTGCGCCCATCGCAAACGACCCCTCGCGCAGCGCCATCGGCACCGCGCGCATCGCGTCTTCCGAAATCGACGCGACGTAAGGCACGATCATGATGCCGATGACGAGTCCCGCGGACAGCAGGCTAAAGCCGGGGAGGCCGGGGATGAACGTCTGCAGGATCGGCGTGATGAACAACAGCGCAAAGTAGCCGTAAACAATCGTCGGCACGCCGGATAAGAGTTCCAGGATCGGCTTGGCGATCTCTCGCGCGCGTGGTGTCGCGAACTCCGACAGATAGATGGCGATGACCGTGCCCATCGGGATGGCTACGACCAGCGCGACCAGCGAACTCGTGATCGTTCCCGACAGCAGCACGATGATGCCGAAATGCGCATCGTCGAACAGCGGAGTCCATTGCTTGTCGGTCAAAAAGGCGGCGATCGGCACGTGACGGAAGAACTGCACGCTTTCGGAAATGAGCACGTAGACAATGCCGACCGTCGTGAATACCGAGACAAACGCTGCAAAGAACAGGACCGCTTCGATCGCCCGTTCTTTGAGATTGCGGGAAAATTTCTTCGAGAGACGTTCGCTGACCACGCTGGGCAGGCCCGCCATCCCGAGCCCGGTCATAGTTGTCGCCGAGTCCATTATAGACATCCCCGAATGAGACGACCGTCGGCGCAGCGACGTTCGGCACCAACAAAAAACGGGAGCCTCGGTTCGCGAAGCCCCCGTCGAGAACAACGACTGCCTACAGCTTGGCTTCGCGCTTCGCCAGCTCGTCGATCCGGACGCCAACTTCAGAGACACCGCCGAACACCGTGCCGAGTTTCTTCTTGGTCAAGTGTTCCTTGTTGCTCGCATAGATCGGCGGCGGTAGCGGCACGTACTTCACTTCCTTGGCCAGCTTGGCAGCGTGCGTCATGTAGTAGTCGACGAATTTGCTGACTTCGGGCTTGTCGAGCGATTTTGCGTTGACGTAGATGAAGATCGGGCGCGCGAGTGGCTGATAGCTACCATCGAGCACCGTAGCTTCCGACGGCGCCACTGCCGGTTTGCCGGCCTTCTCCACAATCGGCACGGCCTTCAGCTTGCCGGTGTTCTCGGCGTAGTACGCGTAGCCGAAGTAGCCGAGCGCGTTTACATCGGCTGCGACACCTTGCACGAGCACGTTGTCGTCTTCGGACGCCGTGAAGTCGCCGCGACTCGATTTCGCCTTGCCGACAATCGCCTCGGTAAAGTAGTCGAACGTACCCGAATCGGAACCCGCGCCGAAGAGCTTCAGCGGCGCGTCCGGCCACGCGGCGTTAACCTGGTTCCAGCGCGTGACTTTGCCCTGCGCGCCGGGTTCCCACATTTTTTTGAGCTCTTCGACGGTGATCGACTTCAGAAACGTGTTTTTCGGGTTGACCACGACGGTCAGCGCGTCAAAGGCGACGGGTAATTCGTAATAGCTGATGCCGGCCTTGGCGCAATCCTGCATCTCGGCCTTGAGTATGGGGCGCGACGCATCGGCGATATCGATTTCGCCTCGGCAGAACTTCTTGAACCCGCCGCCCGTACCGGAGATTCCGACCGTGACCTTGATCGCGTTCTTCTCGGCCTTCTGGAATTCTTCGGCCACCGCCTCGGTCACCGGATAGACGGTGCTC
>JBPCLS010000132.1:0-18235 GCA_051003055.1 Casimicrobiaceae bacterium | reverse complement strand
TGCTTAACGTCGGAGGCGTTATTCCGGCGTGGGGCCTATCGGTCATTGGGCGTTTCATACGCGGTCACGCGTTATTAGAGGAAATTGCCCCTTCGACGCCGAAGTCGTCGCGAGTGTTCGCTTCCGTCGATCTCGATTTAGAGGAATACGCGCAGCACTTGGCCAACCCGTCGTCCGCGTGGCTATATGAGACCGCCGATTTCCTGCATCGCAAAGCCGTAACGGCGATCGATCAACAGAGCCTCGATGCAGCCGGTCGAGCGCAGGCGATTATTGACTTCGACGCGAGCCTCATCGCCTGGATGGAGGAGGAGCGGCTGGAAATCGCGGTGGAGGATTCCGTAGTGGCCGATGAAATGCTCGCCGCTCGCGATAACTTCATTCGCTACGATCTTGCGCAGGCACTGGTCAATCGAGGCGATCTATTGCAGCCAGTACAGCTCGCACATGCCAACGTTTTTGGCGCAACTCGGGTGGACTACGCGAGTTACGATCGATATCGTGATGCATTGGCCGATGCCGTTGTCGATCCGCAGTTTTCCGATATTGCGAACCTCCTACAAGATACGCTGAATCGAGTGGACACCGGCGGTAACTGGGTCGCCATCCGCTCCGGTCGCATCACCAACCCCTTCGACGAGCCAAACTTTACCCAAGAGAACGACGTCGCTAACGCAGCGAGCAAAGAGGGCGCTGTCACTACGTTCACGCTCTATCTGCCCTACGAAGCCGGCACCGGCGGCCAAAGGGTCAAGCTGACACTTGGCGGGATCGCGGCAGACCAGTTCGAAGTACTACGCGACGCCACGCCAATCGATATTGCCCCGGATGGCGCGTTTACGCTGACCCTCGATGAAGGTCGCCGGCAGATCGCCTTCGGACTACGGGCGGCCGCCGATATCGACGTCGATGAAACGCTGACGCTGACGGCGCAACTGGTCGATGCCGCTGGCGAGCCCACGCACCAGTCGCACCTCGAGGTCAACCTGGCCTTTGATGCCACGGTCGAGACCGCGATTAATCCGGGCAGCACGCATACGGGCACGCCGCAGGATGACAATCGGCTGCAGGACGCCGACCATCGTCCGGTCAACGGGGACGACACCAGCAACCGTGTGCTGGGGCTAGCCGGCCGCGATGAAGTCTCGGGGCACGGCGGAGATGACGTAGTTGAAGCGGGCCCCGGCAATGATCTGGCCGATGGCGGTGATGGCGCGGACGCGATCTATGCCGATGCACAATTGACCGAAGCGGAATTGGCCGCGTTCATCGCCTCCTCGGCAACTGCGCTAACCACCGCTGCGCGACCGGCGCGGATTCAGATCGTTGACAGTGAGTGGCTGCGCGGCGGTCTAGGCGACGACACCGTCGTCGGCGGGGTTGGCAACGACATTATCTTCGGCGGCGGCGGGCGCGATCTCTTGATCGGCGGCGTGGGACACGATGTGATCGACGGCGATGATGATTACGAAGCGGCCGACATCTCGACGGTTTATGTCGAGCCAAACTATCAGGGCGATCGGACCAACGCCTGGTTTTCGTCGGTGGTCATTCACAACTTTGCCGTTAACGTCGGCGATGCAGAAGAGGTTCATGCTGGCTCGGGCAACGACACGGTCTTCGGGCTGCAAGGCGATGACCAAATCTTTGGCGACGACGGAGATGACGCCGTTTCTGGCGATGACGGCGCCGATGTGATCTTTGGTGGCCGCGGTAACGACTACCTCATTGGCGAATCAGGGGGGACACTCAAAGGCGGCGCCACGTCGATTGCCTATGGCAGCGATTATCTGGACGGCGGTGATGGCAACGACACGCTGCTGGGGGAGGGCAGGGGCGACGTCCTGTTCGGGGGCGCTGGCCACGATTATTTGCGCGGTCACGACGGCCTGGCTGGCGCCGACGGGTTGAGCGAGACAGCAATCGAAGACGGCGACGACGAGTTGAGCGGAGGTACAGGCAACGATACGCTTATCGGCGACTCCGGCGCCGACGACCTTTACGGCGGCGCCGGCAACGACAGTTTGTTTGGCGACTCCGAGCAGACACCGGTCGAGTTTCACGGCGACGATTATCTTGACGGCGGGGCGGACACCGACTACCTGCGCGGCTATGGCGGCAACGACATCTTGTTGGGCGGCTCGGGCAACGACACCCTCGTGGGCGAAGCCGGCCAGGATTATCTGGACGGCGACAACGAAGACGACACGCTATCGGGCGGCGACGATGCCGACGAACTTCTGGGCGGCGCCGGTGCGGATCAGATTCAAGGAGGCGCGGGCGATGATCGCGCCGACGGCGGAATTGAAAACGATCGTCTGTGGGGGGATGCCGGCAACGATCGGCTGCAAGGCGGAAGCGGCGAGGATTACGTCGACGGCGGCGACGGAGACGACCGCCTGTTCGGAGGGCTGGACGCAGACCGCCTCTTCGGGTTAGCCGGCGACGATACGCTCGACGGCGGCAGCGGTGGTGATCACGTTCAAGGTGGAATCGGCGACGATGTGCTCTCCGGCGGCAGCGACGACGACGCCATACTGGGCGAACAAGGCCGCGACCTTGCGCACGGTGATGCGGGCGATGATCGGATCGCGGGCGGTGACGCTGACGATCAGTTGTTCGGTGATGCCGATGACGACGCGCTGTGGGGGGATGCCGGTGACGATCTCTTGGCCGGCAACAGTGGGCGCAACGTGCTGCTGGGAGGCGCCGGCAACGACCGATATGTGATCGATGGGACGGCTGTCGAAGACGTGATCATCGATGATGAGGGCATCAACACCGTCGAGTTCGCTGAAGGCATTGACGTCACCCAATTGCGCTACCGGCGCGGGATCGATCGTTTCGGTGACGACCGTTACCTGGTGATCGAAGGTGCAGGTGGCGGGCGCACGGTGATTGCTCGTGGCATCGACGGCGCTGTGGCAACGTTGCGTTTCGCCGATGGCTCTACGCAAACATTGGCCGACGTGCTTACAACGATGGCCGCGCAGCCAGTCGTCGCACCGATCAAACAGATTGACCTGCCCAGTCCTGTGATGGGCGGAACGGCCGGCGACGATACGCTCGTGGCAGCCCTCCCCGATCAAACGCTGTACGGCTTCGAAGGTAACGATGACCTGCGCGGCCACCGTGGCAACGATAGGCTGGAGGGTGGGCCGGGGGACGATCGCCTGGCCGGCAGCGCGGGCAAGGATGAGTTGCTCGGTGGGCGCGGTCTTGATACCTACGTTTACTCGCGCGGGAACGGTCAAGACGTCGTGCGCGAGGATCTTGTGTCACCGACTCCCACAACCGAAATCGACACGTTGGAGGTCGGGCCAGACATCCTGCCGGACGCGGTCACGCTGCTCAGAGACGGCCTGGATCTCGCGGTCGCGCTGGATCAGGGCACGACGCAGTTGCGGGTCGCAGGGTTTTTCGCGACGACTACGCTCGTTTTCAATCGCGCGACAGGGCGCTACGAAACCTGGTACGCCGACAACAAGATTGAGGCAATTCGCTTTGCCGACGGCACGACGTGGGACGCCGGTCAGATTGCGAATCGCGTCGTTGCCGGAGTCCCCAACAGCATGACCGGCACGGCAGGCGACGACACGTTCGTCGTCGACAACGCGGAGGATACCGTCAGTGAAGCTGCCAATGCGGGCACGGACACCATCCAAAGTGCGGTGAGTTATGCGTTGCGCGCCAACGTGGAACGACTGGAACTCACCGGCTACTTGAACGCCGAGCTGAAAGCCAACAGTGGTAATGCAATCAGCTATCTCACCGGGAACAGCGGCAACAATACATTTAACGGTCGTGGAACGTATTTCGACGGCAGCGGCGCACCGACCACGATTGTGAGTGGCGGGGGAGTTCAAGGATATTCGGTCATGGCCGGCGGCACGGGCGACGACACTTATTATTTGTTTGATCGCGTCGGCGGGCAAATCAGCGAAAACGTCGATGAAGGTCATGACACGGTGCGGTTAACCGGCGCCGACTGGCTCGATTACACGCTACCTGCGCACATCGAGGATCTGCGCAGCGACGAAGGCGGTTTCAGCTTTGATCCAGCTACCCGCTATCGCAACGGCAATGCCGCGGACAATTGGATCGAGGGCTTCCGGCCGGGCAATGGTTCGGCCGTCGGCAGCGTCATCGATGGCAAAGGCGGTGCGGACACGATGATCGGGTTTTCCGCAAACGACGTGTACGTGGTCGATAACGTGGCTGATCGGATCATCGATTACGGCGTGTTCGCTTCGGGCGCCCAGATTTCGCGCGCCGATGAAGTCCGCACGAATGTTACTTATGCGCTGCCGGATAACGTGGAGAACCTGACACTCGTCGGAAGCGCAGCCATCGACGGCTTCGGCAACGAACTCGATAACCGTCTGGACGGCGCACAGAACACCGCGGCCAACACTTTGCGCGGGAGTGTCGGCAACGACTATTACCGCATCGGCCTGAACGACGTGGTCGAAGAAGGCGTAGGTGAAGGAATCGACGTCGTCGAGGTCAACGGCACCGGCATCCGTACCTACACGCCCGCCGATTTACCGGCCAATTTCGAAGGGCTCGCATTGGGCGAGGACCTCGGGGCGGCCAACCTCACTGGCGATGCGCGCAACGATCTTCTGTACGGCAATGCATCGGCCAACGTCATCACCGGTGGCTACGGCGACGACGAGCTGCGCGGCAACGCCGGTAGCGACACACTGGAAGGAGGCGCGGGCGATGATCTGCTGTTCGGCGGCACCGGGGGCGACGCGTTTCTGTTCAGCCGGGGGTTCGGTAGCGATTAGGTCGCTGACGATGGTAGCGCGCGGATCATTTTCGATGCGACGATTGCCGCGGAAGACACTTATATCCGGCAGAATCGGCTGTACGTCTATGGAACGGCCGATTCCATCACTCTCTCCGCGTTTGCCGGCAGCATTGAGTTCGCCGATGAAACGCGGCTTTACCCCAACGAAGTCGAACTGCGCCTGCTGGCAAGTCGTTCACTGACCGCCGATGCGAACGCCAATACGCTGCTCGGCACCGACGGCGACGATACCTTCAACGCCTTAGCCGGAGACGATTATTTATACGGCTTTGCCGGCGACGACACGTTGGCCGGAGGTACTGGTTCCGATCAAGCTTACGGTGGCACAGGCAATGACCAGCTTACGGGTGGAGATGGCCGCGACATTCTGCGCGGCGGTGCCGGCGATGACACTGTGACTGGCGAGGCCGATTACGACACGCTCGATGGGGACGCAGGCGCCGACCAACTCGATGGCGGCGCGGGAAACGATGTCCTGCGCGGCGGAAGCGAGGACGACCGCCTGACTGGCGGGGCCGACTACGATCAGTTGTACGGCGGCGAGGGCAACGACACGCTGCTCGGCGATGGCGGTAGTGCATCGGCGAGCACGGACGACGACTTGATCTATGGCGAGAACGGTAACGACATCGCTGAAGGGGGCTTGGGCAACGATCGGCTGTATGGTGATGCCGGCAACGACGTACTGCGCGGCGGCGGAGCCGGGATCAGCGATGATGGTAACGACACGCTCGATGGCGGCGAGGGTGACGACGTGCTGGAGGGTGGGTCCGGCATCGACAATCTGCAGGGAGGGCTTGGCGCCGACACGCTACGCGGCGATAACGGCGCCGACGCACTCATTGGCGATGCCGGTCGCGATTGGCTCGACGGCGGCCTCGGCGACGACCTTCTCGCGGGTGGGGCGGATGAAGACACCTACGTGTTCAAGAGCGGCGGTGGCCAGGACCGGGTTTTTGACAACGTCTACTCTGATAAAGCAATCGTCGCCATTGACGCGGCACTGCGCCCAGCCGATGTTGCCGTGAGCCGGCTCGAAGAGGATGGCTCTTCGTGGTTGTTGCTTTCGGCGAACGGCGGCGCCGATACGTTGAAGCTCCAGGACTACGTGTTTGCCGATGCGCTAGTCGAAGTGCGTTTTGGCGATGGCACGGTATGGGATACCGCAGCCATTCAAACAATGCTCAACGGGGGAGGTAGTGCGACGGGCACCCCGGGCGCCGACGTGCTGAATGGCACGCCGGGGGCGGATGTTCTTAGTGGTCTTGCCGGCGACGACACGTTGAACGGCTTCGACGGTAACGATGTGCTCGATGGCGGCACGGGCGCCGATGCGATGACCGGCGGCTATGGTGATGACCAATATGTCGTCGACGACGCCCGTGATGCGGTCGTTGAGGCTTACTTCCAAGGCCTCGATCGCGTGGAAAGTTCGATCGCGTTTGTGCTACCGGGCGACGTCGAAGAATTGCTGCTGACGGGAACAGCGGCATTAACCGGCACCGGCAACGCACTCGACAATCGCTTGACGGGCAACGCGGCTGACAATCGGCTGGATGGTCTGGGCGGTTTCGACATCATGAGCGGAGGCGCGGGCAACGATATCTACGTCGTGGATACGCCTGGCGACGTCATCATCGAAGATGCGAATGGCGGCCTCGATGTCGTGGAATCGTCGGTCAGCTACACGTTGGGCGCCGAACTCGAGCAGCTCGTACTCACCGGCGTTGCGACAATCGACGGCACTGGCAACGCGCTCGCCAACACGCTTACCGGCAATGGCGCCGATAACGTTCTAGATGGCGGCGGCGGCTCCGACCGGATGGTGGGCGGAGCAGGCAACGATACTTACATCGTCAACGTGGCGGGCGATGTGACGACCGAAAGCGCGAGCGCGGGCATCGATACGGTTCAGGCGACGTTGTCATGGACGCTCGCGGCCAATGTGGAAAATCTGTTGCTTGGT
This sequence comes from Casimicrobiaceae bacterium, assembly GCA_051003055.1. Classification (GTDB taxonomy): domain Bacteria; phylum Pseudomonadota; class Gammaproteobacteria; order Burkholderiales; family Casimicrobiaceae; genus VBCG01. The sequence continues at coordinate 11,453 of JBPCLS010000132.1, read as the reverse complement.
GGCGAGTCGGCGATCAATGGCACGGGCAACTCGCTTGCCAACATGCTGACCGGCAACGCGGCTGCCAATGTGCTGGACGGTGGCACCGGCATCGATACGCTCGCGGGTGGCGCGGGCGACGACACGTATATCGTCAATGTGACTGGCGATGTCGTCGTCGAGAACCCCGACGCAGGGATGGACACCGTGCGTTCGGCGGTGACCAGAACGCTCGCCGCCAACTTCGAACATCTGACGTTGACGGGAACGGGCAACAGTAGCGCCACCGGCAATACGCTCGCCAATACGCTGACCGGGAATGGCGGCAACAACAAGCTGAACGGCGGCGCCGGTGCCGACACGATGAGCGGCGGCGGGGGTAACGATACCTTTGTCGTTGACGCCGCCGGCGATATCGTGAATGAAGCGGTCAACGCCGGCAGCGATACCGTGCAAAGCGCAATCGTGTACACACTGGGTGCGAACGTCGAAGACCTGACACTCACCGGCACTGCCGCGATCAACGGTACGGGTAACTCGCTCGACAACGTGGTAAACGGCAACGCCAAGGTCAATGCGCTGGCGGGCGGCGACGGCAACGACACCCTCTGGGGTGCGGCGGGCAATGACACGTTGAACGGCGGCAATGGCAATGACCTGCTGCAGGGGGGTACGGGCAACGATACGCTCAGCGACACCGCCGGCAACGCGTTGCTCGATGGCGGCGACGGCACCGATAGTTTGACCGGTGGAAGTGGCAACGAAATCTTCATCGGTGGCGCGGGGGCGGATACGCTGACGACCGGCGGCGGAGCGGATGTTGTCAGTTTTAATCGCGGCAGCGGCGCCGACGTCGTCACTGTCAGTGTGGGGAGCGACGACACACTTTCTCTCGGCGGCGGCATTGCCTACAGCGACATGCGTCTGACCACGAGCGGGCTCGATCTTGTTCTCGACAGCGGCGGCGGCGATACGATCACCTTCAAGAACTGGTATGAGACCGGCGTCAATCAAAAAAGCATCCTGAATCTGCAGATGGTGGTGAGCGCGATGGCCGGGTTCGATCCTGTCAGCGCCGATCCGCTGTACAACAAGAAGCTCAGCAACTTCGACTTCGGTGGCATCGTGAGCCGTTTCGACGCCGCGCGCGCGCTTAATCCCGGATTGACCAACTGGAGCATCGCGAGCGCGCTTACCGATTTCCATTTGAGCGGCAGCGATACCGCCGCGCTGGGCGGCGATCTTGCCTACGACTATGGCCAGCGCAACTCTTTGGCCAACATCGGCGTCGGTCCCGCGCACGCGGTGCTGGCTGCGGCGTCCTTCGCCGCGGCTGCGCAGACGTTGCAGTCGGCCGCAACGTTGTATTCGGGTACCAAGCGACTGCATTAGCGGGTTGCCGCGCGTCTGAGTGGCAGTAACCCTGTGCTCGGTTTCACTCGCTCAATTGCAACGCGGGCGGCGGCCGGCGGTCCGCCGCGTGAATTTCTACCCGGGTATCTGCGCTTGCTGGAACGGCCGCCATCGCCGCTGCCAAGGCTCTTGCTGTATTGGCTCTTGATCCTGCTTACCCTCGCGGTCCTGTGGCTCGCATTCGGGCGGCTTGACATCGTTGCCGTTGCCGAGGGCAAGCTCACTCCGCGAACGAGTCTCAAAATCGTCCAGCCAGCCGATGCCGGCACGGTGCGGGAGATCGCCGTCAGCGAGGGTGAGACCGTGCTCCCCGGCCAGGTGTTGGTGCGCCTCGATCCGGGGATCTATGAAGCGGAAACCCGCGCGTTGCAAGGCGAACTCGTACAGCGCTCGCTGCAATTGCGACGCATCGACGCGGAGGTTGCGCAAACCCCATTCTTCCGCACAACAGGCGACGCTGATGACGCCTTTGTGCGGGCGGATGCGCAATATCGGGCCAACAAAGCGTCCTACGCCGACGCCCTCGCGCAGGAGTCGGCTGCAGTCGCGCGCATCGCACAGGAATTGCGCGCAGCCATCGAAGTGCAAAGCAAGTTGCACCGGACCGTGCCCATCTACCAGACAACGGACGAGCGCTACCGGAAGCTGCAGGCGGAAGGCTTCGTCAGCGAGTTGGCGGCGCTCGAACGCCAGCGTGACCGGATCGAAAAGGAACAAGACTCGCGGGCGCAGGACCATACGGTCGAGAGCCTGAAGGCAGGACTCGCGCAGGCACAGCGCCGGTTGGTGCAGGTTTCTTCGTCCTATCGGCAGCAGTTGCACGCGGAACGCGCCCAAGCCGCGGGGCAACGGGCCCGTCTGCAGGAAGAACTCGCCAAACAGTTGCTTCGCGCCGAGGCGGTCGAGTTGCGCGCGCCGCAAGCGGGTGTTGTCAAGGATCTCGCGACGCACACGGTCGGGACGGTCGTAGCCGCTGGAACCGTGCTACTGACCTTGGTGCCGCTGGGCGAAGAGTTGCAGGGCGACGTGATGGTCCGCAACAACGATGTCGGTTTCGTGCGCGTCGGACAACGCGCCAAAGTCAAGCTCGCGACATATCCGTTTCAGAAATACGGCTTGCTCGAAGGAACGGTCGTGCACGTCAGTGTCGATGCCAGCGAAACGTCCGCCCACCCACGCGGTGCTGCAGCGGACCCTGAAGCCTCGTCGTCAGCAGCGGGCAACGGCTATCGCGCTCGGATCGCGCTCGCGGCGCAGCACCTGCCTTTCGCCGGACGTGCGCTGCCGCTCGCATCGGGCATGCAGACCGCGGCTGAGATTCACCTGGGCGAACGCACGTTGCTCGAATATCTGCTCGCGCCGGTACAGAAGGCGTGGCACGAAGCGGCGCGCGAGCGCTAATCCTCCTCCGGAGATAACTTGCGACAGTCCACGGGGACAGCGACGCTGGCAGTGCAAGGTATTTCCGAGACAGGACGCTAACCGCGATGCGCGACGATCCCCACGCGATTCCGGACATCGTCCTCGTGCCCGGCGATTTCCTGTGGGCAATCGGCAGTGTGTGCAATCTGCACCGCCGTTGGTTCGACGCCGCGCTCGTACAACGCGAATTTCCGCCGCCGTATTCGCTGCTGACATTGGTCGACGCATTGCGCTCGCTGAATTTGCGCGCGCGCGTCGTGCAGCGACAGTCTGCGTTGCTCGAGGGTGCGCTACCGTGCGTGGTCGTACTCCGTGCCAAGACGCAGGATAGCCCGCCCGCGCGTTCGAGCCCGGCCACTGCGGCAAGTGCAACCGGTCCGCCGGGCGACGACGGCCCGCACCGACTCGCGTTGCTGGTCAAGTCCGACGGCGAGCGCCTGCTGTATTTTCCTGCCGGATCGAACGAATCGAAAGTCGCGTCGTCGAGCGAATTCGACGCGCTCTATGCGGGATACGCGCTGGAGGTTGCCGCTGAACCCAGCGCCATCGTCGATGACAATGAACCTGCCGCGGCTCGCGCGTTCGGCTTCCGCTGGTTCTGGGACGAGCTATTGAAACACCGCCAGGTCTGGCGCGACGTGCTGCTGGCGTCGCTCTTCGTCCAGTTGATCGCGTTGGCGACGCCACTGTGCAGTCAGGTCATCATCGACAAGGTGATCGTGCATCAGACGCCCAGCACACTTTTGGTGATCGCGTTTGCGCTTGGCGTCTTCGTTGTCTTCACCGGCGTACTTTCGTGGATCAGGCAGTACCTGGTCACGCATACCGGCAACCGGATCGATGCGGTACTCGGCGCCGCGGTGTTCCGGCATCTGCTGCGTCTGCCGTTGCGCTACTTCGAGCGCCGGCCCACCGGCGTGCTGGCGGCACGGTTGAACGGCGTTGAAACAATCCGCGAATTCCTGTCGGGTGCGGCGATCACGCTTCTGCTCGATCTGCCGTTCCTCACGCTGTTTCTGGCGCTGATGTTCTGCTACAGCGTGTGGCTATCGCTGGTCACACTCGCCGTGTTGATCGTCGTCGTTGCAATAAGCGCCGCGGTCGCGCCGCTGTTCCAGAAGCGCCTGAACGAGCAGTTTCTGCTGGGCGCACGCAACCAGGCGTTCGTGACCGAATACGTCGCCGGTGTCGAAACGGTCAAATCGCTGCAAATGGAGCCGCAGCTCGAGCGCCATTACGGCGAGTACCTCGGCACCTATCTACAGGCGAATTTCGCGACCCGGCAATTGGCCAACGGCTACAACACGCTGACCAATGGGCTCGAGCAGTTGCTCAATGCGGCGATCCTGTGCCTGGGCGCCTGGCTGGTCATGCGCGGCCCGGACTTTACACTCGGCATGCTCGTCGCCTATCAGATGTTCGCCGCGCGCGTGTCGCAGCCGATGTTGAAGCTGGTCGGCTTGTGGCAGCAATTCCAGCAGGCGACGATTGCCGTACAGCGGCTGGGCGACATCATGGATGTTCCAATGGAACCGTCGACAATGACGCCAGCGCGAGAGGCGCGCGGCGGCGGCGCGTTGGAATTCAGGAATGTGAGCTTTCGCTATGCGGCGAATCGCGCGTACGTGCTGCGCAATTTCAACGTGAGCATCGCTGCGGGTGAATGCGTCGTCGTCATGGGTCCATCGGGCGCGGGCAAGAGCACGCTGACCAAGCTGCTGCAGGGATTTGTGTGGCCCAGCGAAGGGCAGGTGTTGATCGACGGCCGGGATACGCGGCATCTGTCCGCCAACGAGCTGCGCGCGCACTTTGGCGTCGTGCCGCAGGAAACGATACTCTTCTCGGGCAACATTTATGAAAACCTGTTGCTGGCCAACCCGTCGGCGACGTTCGAAATGGCGATGCAGGCGGCGAAGCTCGCCGAGATCCACGACACGATCGAAGCATTGCCCGACGGCTACAAGACCGACGTTGGCGAACGCGGTGTCGGGTTGTCCGGTGGCCAGAAACAGCGGATCGCCATTGCCCGCGCGCTATTGAAGCGGCCGCGCGTGCTGATCTTCGACGAGGCAACGAGTGGGCTTGATACGACCGTCGCCGATCAATTCGCGGCGACGATCGCGCGGTTCAAAGGCAAGGTGACGATCGTATTTGTGACGCACCGCGCCCCCGAACGGCTGGTGCCGGATCGCATCGTGCATCTCGACGCGGCCGTCGCCGGCGCGTGAGCAAAAGGGGGAATTGCAACGCGGGAACAGGACGAACGGTGACCGTCAGTCGGCGAATTCTTCGATGACTGCTTCGATCTTGGCGCGGTCGCCGAGGAACGCGTCGACGCAAGTCGGATCGAAATGCTTGCCACGCTGGCTTTTCAGGAAATCGGTACTCTCGTCGATCGACCACGCGCGCTTGTAGGGCCGCGCGCTGATCAGCGCGTCGAATACGTCCGCGACCGAGACGACCCGCGCGACGAGCGGAATGTCGTCGCCGTGAAGTCCGTTGGGGTAGCCTGACCCATCGTACTTCTCGTGGTGCCCCAGCGCGATGATCGCGCCCATCGACAGGTATTTCGTTGGGCTGCCCTTCAAGATGTCGTAGCCAATGCGCGGGTGTGTACGCATCCGTTCCAGCTCAACGCCCGTCAGTGGACCTTCCTTCAGCAGCACCGAGTCCGGGATGCCGATCTTGCCGATATCGTGCATCGGCGCAGCCACTTCGAGCACATGGACCGTTTCCGCACCCAACCCCAGGTGGGCGCCGATCAGCGCCGAGTACTTGCCCATGCGCATCAGGTGGTTGCCCGTCGTCTTGTCGCGGAACTCGCCGGCCTTGGCCAGCTTGGACAGCGTTTCCAGCTCCCGCTCATGGATTTCGGCAACCGATTTATCGACCTGGTACTGCAATACGCGCGCCTGATCCGAAAGGACGATCTTGTGCCGGCGCAAGTCGAGCAGGTTCGCGCAGCGCGCGCGTGTCTCGTGCTCGTCCAACGGTTTGATCAGGAAATCGGTCGCTCCGGCCTCCAGCGCGTCGTAGCGAACCTTGCGATCGTCGACGACGGTGATGACGACGATGGGCACGTCGACGCAGTGGGGCAACGCGCGAAGCTGTTTCACGAGCTCGATGCCGTCGAATTCCGGCAGCTTGTAGTCGGTGAGGACAATATCGACCCGATTGTTGCGCGCGAACTCGAGCGCCCGCGACGGCGTGTCGAACAGTTCGAGATTCAGCTTGCCGTCGATCTGACGGACGATTTCGGCCAGCAGCAGGCGGCTCGAAAAGAGATCGTCGATGATCAACACCGTGTTGCGTTGCGCTCGGGCGAACGCGAGTTCCGATACCACCCCGGAGCCTCGTACGGTGGGGCGAAGCAAGGCGCTCATGTATGACCTTTCCTGTAAACGGGACGCCGACGCGTTACAGATGCAAGATCGATGCCCGGCTGGATATTGCGCGGACCATCGGCGATTACAGGAGCAGCGCCTTCAACGATGCGGGTAATGGGGCGACTCTCCCACGCGTCCGACACTCGCCGGTCTGACAATTTGTGGAGTACACCCGGATCATACCCCGTTCCAGGCAGCCCGAACGGGCAAATAACGATTGGTCGGGGCGAGAAGATTCGAACTTCCGACCCCCTGCACCCCATGCAGGTGCGCTACCAGGCTGCGCTACGCCCCGACCGGGAAGAGAAATGCGCACAGTATACGCGCCGCGATCAGGATGACGGCCTGAGCAGGTGCCGGATTTCCAGGAGTTCATGCCGCAATCCGGCAGGCGCCAACGAGGCCCCCGCGGGTGCCGCCACCACCGTTGCCGTACTGGTCGCGGCACGCGCCGCGGCGCGCGGCTCGACGGCGTCGGACTCCAGCCGGTGGCGGGCACCATTGATCGTGAAGCCCTGTTCGTACAAAAGATCGCGAATGCGCCGGATCAGCAGCACCTCGTGATGCTGATAATAACGCCGGTTGCCGCGCCGCTTGACCGGTTTCAACTGCGTGAATTCCTGCTCCCAATACCGGAGCACGCGCGGCTTGACCGCACACAGATCGCTCACCTCGCCGATCGTGAAATAACGCTTGGCGGGAATCGGCGGGAGTGCGGAATTAGGTTGGCTTTGATCCGGCATGGTTCGCGGCTTCGACCATGGCCTTCAACTTCTGGCTAGCGTGGAAAGTGACGACGCGGCGCGCGGTAATCGGGATTTCCTCACCGGTCTTGGGATTGCGCCCCGGGCGTTGCGGCTTCTCCCGCAACTGGAAATTGCCGAAACCGGAGAGCTTGACCGCTTCCCCTTCTTCGAGGGCGATTCGAACTTCCTCGAAGAAGCGCTCAACCATGTCTTTTGCTTCGCGTTTGTTGAGGCCGAGTTGCTCGAACAGGAGATCGGCGAGTTCGGCTTTGGTGAGCGTCATTGCGAAACCTGACTGCGGAGCGAACCGCCGAATTGATCGGAGACGACGCGGAGCAAGATGGCCACGGTATCGTCGATCTCGGCGTCCGTTAAAGTACGGGAAGTATCCTGCATAAGCACAAGAATCGCAAGGCTTTTCCGACCTTCTGTCAGCCCGGGGCCGCGGTAGACGTCGAACAGGCGCACGGATTCGACGTGCGGCGCCCGAGCTTCCTGCAACGCGGCAAGAACGGCGCCCGCAGGGACTTCCTCGGCAACGACGATGGCGATGTCCCGGCGGACGATGGGAAGCGCCGACACGGGTTTCCCGACGGGCAGCGCTCCGGTCATCAAGGTCGCAGCATCGAGTTCGAACAGCACGGGGGCATGCGGAAGGTCAAAGGAGCGAACCAGACGCGGGTGCAGCTCGCCCAACCAGCCGCTGATGGCGCCATCGAGTTGCACATGCGCTGCGCGGCCTGGGTGCAGCGCCGGATGCACGGTGCGCTTTGTTGTGAGGCAGCGGGGCGCACTTAATATTTCGAGGTCGCCCTTGACGTCGAAGAAGTCAACATTGCGCAGTCGCTCTCCCCATTGCTCCGGCGTCGCCGAGCCGTAGGCAAGCCCGCCCAAGCGCAGCGGTTGGGCATAGCCGTCGCCGTTGCGAGAAAACGTCCGCCCGAGCTCGAACACCCGCACCCGCGCTTGCTTTCGATTCAGGTTCGTCTGCAAGGTCGTCAGAAGGCCAGGCAGGAGGGAGGAGCGCATCACATCCATCTGACTGGCGATCGGATTCAACACACGCACGGGTTGCACACCGGGATCGAGTGCCGCCTCGGTCGCGCTCGAAACAAAGCTGAAGGTCACGATCTCCTGCCAGTCCAGCGCGACGAGCTGCTGTTTCACGACGTCCAGCGACCGCACGGTTTCCGGGTTGGGAAGCATGTACGCGACATGCGCCGCCGAGGTTGCGGGAATCGCGTCGTACCCGAAAATACGCGCGATTTCCTCGATGAAATCTTCTTCGATGGCAAGATCGAAGCGGAACGACGGCGGGGTCACGACAAAATCGTCGCCATCGCAGGTGAAAGAGAAGCCCAGGCGCGCGAAGATGTTGGCGATCGCGTCGCGCTCGATCCGCACTCCCAGGAGTTTGGCGACGCGCGGGGTGCGCACGCGAACCGGATCGCGGCGGGGCAAATCGGGCGCCGACACCGCGTCGGTCATGGGACCGGCTGCGCCGCCACAGATGTCGAGGATCAGTTGTGTCGCTCGTTCGACCGCGCGCGCGCAGCCGTTGAAATCGACGCCGCGCTCGAATCGATAGCCGGCGTCGGTGACGAATCCCAGGCGCCGCATCCTGCCCTGGATCACCGCGGGATTCCAGAAGGCGCCCTCGAGATAGACGCGTGTCGTATCGTTCGCAATGCCTGAGTCTTTTCCGCCCATGATGCCGGCGAGCCCCAGGGGCTTCTCTTCGTCGGCGACCAGCAGGTAATCGGGCTCGAGCGCGATGATCTCGCCGTTCAACAGCGGCAGTTCTTCTCCCGGTCGCGCGAAGCGCACGACGATGGCGCCGGCGAGCAACCGATCGTCATACGCGTGCAATGGCTGGCCGCATTCGAGCATCACGTAGTTCGTGATATCGACAACCGCCGAAATCGAGCGGATGCCCGAGCGCCGCAAGCGCCGCTGCATCCATTCGGGCGTCGGATTTTGGGCATTGATGCCATCGATCAGGCGCGCGGCGAAACGCGGACATGCGGCGCCGGCTTCGACGCGCAACGTCCGGGCGCCTGCGAAGGCAACCGATGTCGTAGCGACAGGAACGGTCAGCTTGGCACCGGTCAGCGCCGACACTTCGCGGGCAATGCCCATCAGCGACAGACAGTCGGCGCGATTGGGCGTGGTCCTGACGTCGATCAACGTGTCGTCGAGCGCAGGCGCCTCCCGCAACGGCGTTCCCGCGGGGTGCGCATCCGCCAGCGCCAGGATTTCACTCGGATCGACCGGTGCTGCGGACTCGACTTCGAGCCCACCCATCGTCAGCCTGTCGCACAGCTCGGTCGTTGTCAGCGGGGGATTTCACAGCGAACGCAGCCATTGCTCGGACAATTTCATCGCTGCCGCCGCTACGTGAATTGCCGGAGAAAGCGCAGATCGTTCTCATAGAAGAGCCGCAGGTCGTTGACCCCGTAGCGCAGCATCGCAAGCCGGTCGGGCCCCATGCCGAAGGCGAAACCCTGCCAGCGCTCCGGATCGATCCCCACAGCGCGCAATACGCTCGGGTGGACCTGGCCCGACCCGGCGATTTCCAGCCAGCCATTGCCGAAGCTCATGTCGATTTCGGCGGACGGTTCGGTGAACGGAAAGAACGACGGACGAAACCGCACGTTCAGGTCGTCGCGTTCGAAAAACCTGCGCAGAAATTCGGATAAAACACCCTTCAAGTCGGCAAACGAAACGTTCTCGGCGATCCACAGGCCTTCGACTTGATGAAACATCGGCGAGTGCGTGGCATCGCTGTCGACCCGATAGACGCGCCCCGGCGCGATGATCTTGATCGGCGGTGCGTGCGTTTCCATATAACGGATCTGGACCGGCGACGTATGGGTGCGCAACACGCTACCGCCCTCGACGTAGAACGTGTCGTGCATCGATCGCGTGGGATGGTTCTCCGGCATATTGAGCGCGGCGAAATTATGGAAATCGTCTTCGATCTCCGGGCCATCGGCGACAGTGAAGCCCAGCGATCGGAACAGCGTTTCCACGCGGGCGAGGGTGCGCGTCAGCGGGTGCAATGCGCCCACGCCACGGCCACGGCCGGGTAGCGTGACATCGAGCGCGTCCGCCGCAAGTTGCCCGGCGAGCTTCGACTGGCCCAGCGCTTCGCGTCGGGCAGATAGCAACGCCTCCAGTTGCTGCTTCGCGGCGTTGATTGCCACGCCGGCGGCTGGCCGCTCCGCAGCAGCGAGCTTGGGGAGCCCTTTGAGCAGCTCGGTCAGCGCTCCGCCTTTCCCAAGATACCTGGCCTTGGTGTTTTCAACGGCGGCCGGATCCATGCATCGAGCAAAGTCGATCCGCGCGGCCTCGACTATGCGGGTGACGTCGTCCATCGCGAAAGTGTCAGGTGCTCGTTTGAACTTGGCAAACAAAAGGGAGGCGAGTCGCGCCTCCCTTATTTGCGTTTCGCGTACTGGCGTTTTACGTACAGGCGTTTTCGTCTTAAGCCAGCGAGGCTTTGGCCTGCTCCGCAATCTTGCCAAACGCCGCCTTGTCGTACACTGCGAGATCCGCCAGCACCTTGCGGTCGATATCGATCGACGCTTTCTTGAGCCCGTTCATGAACACGCTGTAAGTCATCCCGACTTCGCGGACCGCGGCATTGATCCGTGCGATCCATAACGCCCGAAACTCGCGCTTTTTGTTGCGGCGGTCGCGGTACTGATATTGACCGGCTTTCATCACGGCTTCTTTGGCGATGCGGAACACGTTCTTCCGGCGGCCGCGGAAACCCTTTGCTTGCGCGATGACTTTCTTGTGACGTGCGCGGGCGGTAACACCACGTTTGACTCTTGGCATAGCCCGCTCCTTACGCGTACGGCATCATGGCCTTCACCGAATCCACGTTCGAGCTGTGGATTCCAGTGGTGCCACGAAGTTGCCGTTTACTCTTGGTCGTTTTCTTGGTGAGGATATGGCGCTTGAACGCTTGCGCGCGTTTCATCGACCCATTTCCGCGCACTCGAAAGCGCTTTTTGGCGCCCGACTTCGTTTTCATTTTTGGCATGACAGCTCCATCATTTGCTGCCTTCGGCGGTGCTCTCCACCGGTTGCGGCGGAGAGACTTTCGCGGGCTTGCCCGCACCGGCGTCCGGCTTGGTTGCATGTGGCTTGGTGACGACCACTTTTTTCGGAGCCAGCAACATCACCATTTGCCGGCCTTCAAGCCGCGGAAACGATTCCACGACGCTATGGGGTTCAAGATCGGCGCGAATGCGTTCCAGAAGGCGGATGCCAAACTCCTGATGCGCCATCTCCCGGCCACGAAAACGTAACGTAATCTTGGCCTTATCGCCTTCTCCTAGAAACCGGATTAGGTTACGCAGCTTGATCTGGTAATCGAATTCGTCGGTGCCGGGTCGGAATTTGACTTCCTTGACCTGGATCTGCTTGAGCTTCTGCCGTGCTTCGTGCTGTTTCTTGGCTTCGCGGTACTTGAACTTGCCGAAATCCATGATCCGGC